>JBGPYK010000026.1:0-13313 GCA_041493245.1 Methylomirabilia bacterium
AACACCTGCTGCGGCGGTTGCACCGTCCCCGGCGGCCCGATCGGGTTCACGGTGATCTTATGTCCGGGATAGGACGCGCCGAGCAGGAAGCGGCCCGTGCGGTCGGTGGAGATGTAGGCCATGCTGTCGGCGAGCGGGCCGTTGGCCACGTGCGTGAGCTTGCCGCTCGCCGGGTCGATGGCGAATCCGGCCGCGATCTTCGGCTCGCCGCGCATCCCCGCGTAGAGAAACCGGCGATCGGGGCTCACCGCCATCGGCGTTGAAATTCCGGGCTTGGTGACACCGGGAATCGGCACCTTTTCCACGACCGTCAGGTCGCCGCTCTGCCGATCGAGCTGCAGCACGTAGATTTCGTTGCTTTCGGCATTGCCGACATAGACAAAGATGGCGGCGCGCGCCGGCGATGCCATCATCGCCCCCAAAGCCATGGCGACCGCGAGCCACACCGCCAACCACCCGTAACGAAATGTGCCATGCATGATCTCCTCCCTCTGGAGCGCCTATCTTAGACCGCGAGGACTTCCGAGGTGATCTGCCCTGCGCGACAGGTCACGACGCGGAGCACGGGCGGGCCGGCGAGGTAGGGGCGGTCCCGTGATTGCTTGGAGATCTGGAAGCAAGTCGACGGGGTGGTAAAGAGCGGCACGCCCTCGCGCACGGCCTCGTGCTGGAGGTGGACGTGGCCGCACAGCACCCCGCGGACGTTGCCCGCCTCGCGGATCACGGCCCACAGCGCGTCGGCATCCGTCAGCATTTGATCGTCCAGCCACGGTACGCCGACCGGGACGGCGTGATGGTGCACGGCGATCACGGCGTGGCGATCAGCCGCTTCCCGGAGGCGATCGCGGAGCCACGCGAGCTGATCCTCGCCCAGGAAGCCGGGCTTCTTGCCGGGGTCGAGCGAGTCGAGAGCGCAGAGCCGGTAGCCGTCGACGTCGACCACGTAGCGATGCCGCCGGTCCTCGGGCGCCGGCTCGCGCAGCACGACCCGGCGAAAGGGACCGCGGCGGTCGTGGTTACCCATGAGCATGTAGGTCGGGACCGTCAGCCGCTCGAGGATCTCGCGGAGCACGGTGTAAGCCAACTCGTAATCGCCGTCGGTGGACTCCCGGATGCCTGCCCTGACGTCCGGCTCGAGATCCGGGCTGGCGAGGTCGCCACCGACTATCACGAACGCGGGCCGGGGCCTCAGGCTGTTGACGGCGTCGACGACTCGCTCGAGCGTCCGGCACGTGTCTACGTCACGGACCTGGACGCCGGGGCGCACAATGTGGGTGTCGGTGAAGTGCACGAACCGAAGGTCGTCGGCCATCGCACGTACTCGTACGCTGGCCCTGCGAACGTGTCAAGCGCGACCGTCGATGCTACCTTGGATCAGGTGGTCCACCAGGAGGCGGCTATGAAGCTCCATAACATCCAGGCCCGCGCCGTCGTCGCTCCGCTCGATCCGCCCGTCCGCACGGCCTCGGGGCACGTGACCCAGGCGCCGTTGCTGCTCATCGACTTGGCGACCGACGAGGGCGTCGTCGGGCGCTCCTACCTCTACGCGCGGCGGCGCTGGCGCAGGCGGCGGGCGTGCCGTGCTCGGCCCACCTCTTCATCGAGGTGAGCGCTCACTTGCTGACCGTCACGCCCACGTGTCACTTCATCGAGTACCTCGACGTGGCCGCGCCTGTCCTCGCCGAACCGCTCCGCCCGGTGGACGGCATGATCCAGGCCCCCGCGCGCCCCGGCATCGGCCTTCAGTGGAACGAGGACGCGATCACGCGCTACCGCGTGAGGTGATTTCTAAGGTCGCAATTTGCGACCTTAGACGCGGTGTATCGAAAGCTGGACATTCCTTTGATGTGACGACGGCGACTACGATGCCGGCGGTATGGCGAAGCAGGGTACCGTCCTTCCAGCCGGGCGCATCGAGCGAGCGATCCTGGTCATCCGCGGTCAGAGGGTCATGCTCGATGCTGACCTCGCGGTCCTGTATGAAGTTTCCACAAAGAGACTAGGTGAGCAGGTCAGGCGGAATGTCCAACGCTTTCCCGCGGACTTCATGTTCAGGCTCACGGCCGCCGAGGCCCGCGTCTTGAGGTCGCAATTTGCGACCTCAAGTTTGGGCCGCGGCTGGGGCGGTCGCCGCTACATCCCCTACGCGTTCACGGAGCATGGCGTTGCGATGCTATCCAGCGTGCTCCGAAGTCCACGCGCCATCCAGGTCAACATCGCGATCATGAGAGCCTTCGTGAGGCTTCGCGGCTTGCTCGCCTCGAATGAGACGCTCGCCCGGAAGCTGGACGAGCTCGAAAAGAGGTACGACGCCCAGTTCAAGGTCGTCTTCGATGCGATCCGCCAGCTCATGTCGCCGCCAGCCGGCGAACGCCGCGCGATCGGCTTTCGGCCAAGCGCCCGTAGAGACTACGCAAACCCCCGTCGATTACGACGGACTTGAGGTCACAAATTGTGACCTCAAGACGGATCGGCAGACAGATTCCCCCTACGACAGCTGGATCTTTCCGCCGCGTGGCGGGCCGCCGAGGCCCCCGGGGAGCCGGTCGGGAACGATGATGGACGACGCGGCTTCCCGGCGCAGCTCCTGGATTTCCTGGATCGTGCGCTCGACGCCTTCCTTCACGCCGTCGGCGAACTTGTCGATGGCCTCCGCGAGGGAGCTGGCTTCGATCTCGAAGGTGATCGGCAGCATGCCCCCCGGCGTCAGCACCTGCGTCTCGCCGGCGTAGAGGATCTTGCGGGTGCCGTCGGCCACGCCGTCCTTGGTGACCGGCATCAACATCCGAATCGTGCCCACCCGGCGGTCGGTGAAGACCTCCTCCCGATAGAGGCTCGCCGGGTCCATCGTCGGTTCCGCGCCGTAGAGTTCGTTTGCCATGGGCTCTATCCTAACGTGTCTTCGCGGCGTTCCGCGTGCTCCACCTTCATGAGACTTCTCCCTTCCGCTCGAAGAACCGGAGGGCCACCGCGACGTGCATCGCCACGCCCGCGGCCAGCGCGGACTCGTTCAGCAGCATGCGGTTCGAGTGGTTCGGGTAGACGGGACCGCTGTCGGGGCACGTGCCGAGACTCGTCATCGCGCCCGGCACCCGCTGGAGGACGTACGAGAAGTCCTCGGCACCCATGATGGGATGGCTCGTGGCGACGGCGCGCTCGGGGCCCAGCAATTCGCGCGCGGTGTCGAGCACGAACCCGGCGAAGCCCGCGTCGTTCACGGTGACCGGATAACCGCGGATCAGCTCGACGCTCGCCTCCGCCCCGTGCGCGGCGGCGATGCCCTCGGCCACACGGCGCACGCCGTCCACCACGCGCTCGCGCGTCGCCTCGGACACCGTCCGGATCGTGCCGAGCAGGTGCGCCGTTTCGGGGATCACGTTGCGCGTGGTGCCGGCCTCGATCTTGGCCACGGTGACCACGGCGGGGTCGAAGACGTTCACCCGGCGCGTTACGAGCGTCTGGAAGGCCTGGACGATCTCGCACGCGATCGGGATGGGGTCGAGGCAGTCGTGCGGCGCCGAGGCGTGGCCACCCTTGCCGCGCACGACGATCTGGAGCGTGTCGGTGGAGGCCATGGCCGGCCCCGGTCGCGTGGACACCACGCCGGCGGGGCGCCGGTGGGTCACGTGCAGCGCGAACGCGCCGGTCGGCGGCTGGGGACCGTCGAGCAGCCCTTCCTCGATCATGACGCGCGCGCCGTGGTAGCCCTCCTCGCCCGGCTGGAACATGAACAGCACCGAGCCGGCGAGCGACTCGTGCCGCCGGGCGAGCAGGCGCGCGGCCCCGACCAGCATCGCCGTGTGCGCGTCGTGCCCGCACGCGTGCATGGCCCCGTCCACCTCGGAGGCGAACGGCAGCCCGGTATCCTCGGGCATCGGCAGCGCGTCCATGTCGCCACGCAAGAGGATGGTCGGCCCCGGCCGCGCGCCGACGAGCCGGGCCACCACCGACGTCGTACGCTGCCCGGTCCGCACCTCGAGCCCGAGCCCATCGAGGGCCTCGAGCACCGCGGCCTGCGTGCGGGGCAGCGTGAGTCCCAGCTCCGGGTGCCGATGAATGCGCCGGCGGAGCTGGATGGTGTCGTGGAGCACGATCTCGGCTTCGGCGAGGATCTCGGCTGGGTTCATAGCCCTGGATTATAAATCAGAGACGTTGACGGAGTCCGACGCCGTCGATAGCATCGAGCACCATGACACCCGATCACACCGATCGCGATCCCTCCTGGGCCTGGGACGAGCCGCGCTGGCGCGCGGCCGTGAACAAGGTCCGCGCCGGCCGCTCGCTCAAGCCGCCCCGCTGGAAGGACGGCGCACGGGCCTGCGTCGCGCTGTCCTTCGACCCCGATCACGAGACGGGCACGCTGCGCGAGGGCGCGATCTCACCGGGGCGCCTGTCCCAAGGCCAGTACGGGTCGCGGAGGGGCGTGCCGAGGATCCTCGACCTCCTCAAGCGCCACGACCTCCGCGCGTCGTTCTTCGTTCCCGCGGTGGTGGCCATGCTCTACCCCGATGAGCAGCGCCGCGTCGTCGCCGAGGGACACGAGATCGGCATGCACGGCTGGATCCACGAGCGGACCAGCCAGCTCAGCGAAGACGTGGAGCGCGATCTCATGCGTCGCGCCTTCGACACGCTGGCGAAGACGACCGGCCGGCCGCCGGTCGGCGTGCGCGTGCCCTCCTGGGACTTCAGCCCGAACACGCTCGGTCTCATTCGCGAGCTGGGGCTGCTCTACGACTCCTCGCTCATGGCCGACGACGAGCCGTACGAGCTGCTGGAGGACGGCGTGCCCACGGGCATCGTCGAGCTGCCGGTGGAGTGGATCAAGGACGACGCGCCGTACCTCAACATGAACCGATTCGAGGCCATTCGTCCCTACACGCCGCCCTCGGCGGTACTCGAGATCTTCAAGGCCGAGTTCGATGGCGCGGTCGCCGAGGGGGGCCTGTTCCTCCTCACCATGCACCCGCACATCATCGGGCACCGCTCCCGCATCACCGCTCTCGAGGCGCTGATCCGGCACATGAAGACCGTCCCCCACGTGTGGTACGCCACCCACGAGGAAGTGGCGCGCTACTGCAAGGACCAGGCGCCATGAGGGCGGGCAGCCTGGTGTTTGCCGAGGGCCACCTGGCCAGTGACTTCACGCAGGGCGTCGCCGCCGAGGTCCGCGTCGATCCCGCCTTCCCCTACTACAGCTCGGCGATCAAGAAGCAGACGCGCTACATCCTCGAAAATCTCGCCAAGACGTTCAAGGCGGCCGGCACCTCGCTGGATCATGTAGTGAAAGCGCAGGTGTTCCACACAGATCTGAAAAACTTCAGCGGCTTCGACGAGGTGTGGAAGGAATTCTTCCCCACGCCGCCGCCGCGGACCACCATCGGCACGACCGGACTCCTGGTGCCCGGCTCCCTGGTGGAGATCGACCTGATCGCCACGATGCCGAGCACGCCGGGCCGGGTCGTCCAGTCGGACGCCCCGCATCCGCTGGCGAACTACTCCGAGGCCGTCGTGGTCGGTGACCTCGTCTTCGCCGCCGGTCAGCTCGCCAGCGACTTCACGACCGGGGTACCGCGTGAGGCACGCGTGGATCCTGCGTTTCCCTTCTACGGGTCGGACATCAAGCGCCAGACCCGGTATGTTCTGGAAAATCTCGCGCGGACGATGAAAGCCGCTGGCACCTCGCTGGAGCACGTCGTCAAGGCCCAGGTGTTCCACACCGACCTCCTGAACTTCGCCGCCTTCGACGAGGTGTGGCGCGAGTTCTTCCCCACCCCGCCGCCCCGCACCACCGTGGGCACCACGGGCCTTTTGGTGAAGGACACGTTGGTGGAAATCGACCTGATCGCGGCGTTGCCCTCGGCCAGGCCTCAGCGGATCGCGGTCCCCGACATCCCGAAGCCCCTGGCCCACTACACGCCGGCCACGCGGGCCGGGGAGCTGGTGTTCGCGGCGGGCCAGATCGCCAGCGACTACAAGACCGGCGTGGCGCCCCACGCCCGTGTGGATCCGGCCCTCCCCTTCCACGGGTCGGACATCCAGCGCCAGACGCGGTACGTCCTCGAGAACCTGGCCCGGACCTTCAAGGCCGCCGGCACCTCGCTCGAGCACGTCGTCAAGGCCCAGGTGTTCCACACCGACCTGATGAACTTCGGGGGCTTCGACGAGGTGTGGAAGGAGTTCTTCCCGACGCCGCCGCCCCGCACCACCGTGGGCACCACGGGCCTGCTGGTGCCGGGCTGCCTCGTGGAGATCGATCTCATCGCGGCCATGCCGTAAGCCCCAATCCGTTCTGCCAATCCGTTATGGAGGTTCCGATGAACATCGGCGTCGTTTTCCCACAAGTCGAGATCGGCAACGACCCCGCGGCCATCCGCGACTATGCGCAGGCCGTCGAGGCGATGGGCTACACGCACATCCTCGCCTTCGACCACGTGCTCGGCGCCAACCCCCCGAGCCACCCCGGCTTGAAGGGCCCATACACCCACAAACACCCGTTCCACGAGCCGTTCGTCCTCTTCGGGTTTCTGGCCGGGGTGACGACGCGGGTCGAGCTGGTGACCGGGATCATCATCCTGCCCCAGCGGCAGACCGCGCTCGTCGCCAAGCAGACGGCCTGCGTGGACGTGCTCTCGGGCGGCCGGCTCCGCCTGGGCGTCGCCGTCGGCTGGAATTTCGTCGAATACGAGGCGCTCGGCGAAGACTTCAAGAATCGCGGTCAGCGGATCGAGGAGCAGATCGAGATCCTGCGCGCCCTGTGGACGAAGGAGCTGGTCACCATGAAGGGGCGCTGGCACCACGTGACCGACGCGGGGATCAATCCCCTGCCCGTGCAGCGGCCGATTCCGATCTGGATGGGTGGCGAGAGCGAGCCGGTCGTGCGACGGGCCGCGCGCGTCGCCGACGGCTGGATGCCCCACTTCCGTCCCGGGCCCGAAGCCCAGACGGTCGTCGATCGGATTCACGGACGGGTCCGAGAAGCCGGGCGCGACCCGGGGAAGTTCGGTATCGAGGGCCGCTTCGCACTGTCCCAGGTGCCCCGTGACCAGTGGGCGAAAGAGCTGACCGCCTGGCGCGCGATGCGCGGCGTGACGCACGTCAGCGTTTACACCGTCGGCCTCGGCCTCAAGACTCCGGCCGACCACGTCGAGACCCTCCGCCGCTTCCGGGAGGAGGCCGGCGTCGGCTAACGCAGGTCTTCGGGAACGCCGCTCTCAGGCTCCATCCTCCCCCGGCAAGACGATCGCCGGCTCTTCCTGTCGCCGCCGGTAGAGAAGGACCGTCCGACCCACCACCTGGGCGAGATGCGCGCTCGTGCGCCGCGCCAGCTCCTCGGCGACATCGTGGCGATCCACGGCCGCGTTCGGGCTGACCCTCACCTTGATCAACTCGTGCGCCTCGAGCTGCGCGTCGGTCTGGCCGACAACCGCCTCGGTCACCCCCCCGTGGCCGACGTGCAGCGTCGGGGCCAGGCGCTGGCCGAGGGCACGGAGGTGCCGGCGCTGCTTGCCCGTCAGGTCGGTCATCAGGGATGCCTCGCCCTTCTCCCCCGCCCTACTCGCGCTCGAGCACCGCCTGGATCATCACGATGCGTCCCTCATCGCGGTTACGCTGGCCGGCGCGCGTAATCTCGGCGAGCGCATCCCCCATCACGATGCGCTGGATGCTGTGCGCCGGGATCGACGCGCCGCCGGCCGGCCCGGCCACCTCCGCCGTGACGTCTTCCCAGGCGCGGGCACGGAACCCCGCCGCCTCGATCACCGCGCGCATCGCGTCCGGCGTGCCCAGAAAGCTCCCCGTGGCGTCCCGCGCCCACATCACGGGAAAGATGACCGGCTGCACGGGACCCGCCATCGGCTCCTGGAGCGCGAGCCGGCCGCCCGGGGACAACACGCCTGAAAAGCCCGCGTACAGCCGCTCCTTGTCCGTGATGTTCATGCCGCTATTCTGCGTCCACACCACGTCGAACGCGCTGGCGCCCAGGTCCAGAGCGAGCGCGTTGCCCACGCGATGCGTGACGCGATCGGCCAACCGCATGCGGGCGGTGAGCGCCTCGCCCGCGCGCACGTATGATTCGGTCAGGTCGACCACGGTGACGTGACAACCGAACTCCGCGGCGAGCGTGCGCGCCGGGCCGCCCAGCCCCCCGCCCACGTCGAGCACGCGCATGCCCGGCCGCAACTGCGCCAGCCGCGCCAGCCGCTCGGTCGCCTTCTTGCCGCCGCCGTGAAACTGATCGGCCGGCGCCAGGTCCTCGATGGTCAGCGCGTCGACGTTCTTGCCCGCCACGGCGAGCGCGTCGAGGATCGCGCGTTCCAATCCCTCACGTTCCCAGTACGCGTTCGTCATCCGCGCATTATTCCGCTCGCATGCTCCGGCCTCCCGCCGTCCTTGTCAATGTCACGCGTGCTAGGATGAGCGCCACTGATGCCGATCAACACCGACCCTCACTACATCGGGCGGGCGTGGATCGCGCCCGACGGCCCGGTGGTGGCTGGTCAGTACGGGACGTGGACGCTCGCCTACGAGGTCGGCGCCTACGGGTACGACGAGCGCGCGCGGCTCAAGATCGCGTCGCGGTTCGCGTCCGACTGGGGCACGCCGCAGTTCACCAACCCCCGCGGCGTCAACTACACCACGGTCCGGCTCGAGACGAAGTGCTCGACCGCCGTCGCGCAGATCGGCTTCGAGTCGCGCGGCCAGGTGCGCCCGTGGTTCAAGACGATCGTCGTCTCCGTCGCCGACGGCTCGCTCTACCCGGGCGACCGCATCTGGATCACCGTCGGCGACACGAGCGCCGGCGGGCCGGGCTCGCGCGCCCAGACCTTCCGTGAGCGCGGCTGCGAGTGGCGGTTCTTCGTGGACCCCTTCGGCACCGAGCTGTACGCGGCCCTCGAGGGCTCGCCGGCGATCGACGTGGTCGGCGGGACCTTTCACCGGCTCGTCGCCGTCGCGCCGACGACGGTGCGGCCGGGCGAGCCGTTCGACGCGCTCGTAAAAGCGGAGGACGTCTGGGGCAACCCGTGCGAGCGCTTCGAAGGCACCATCGCGCTCGAGGCGGCGGGTTCGGCGCTCGAGGGCCTGCCCGCGGCGATCGCGTTCAGGAGCGGGGAGGTGGCGGTCGCCCGCCTCCCGGGCCTCCGCCTGCGCGGCGGCGAGACGCGCGTGGCCGCCGTCCACGGCGGGCAGCGCGCGGAGTCCAACCTGATCCACGCGCTGGGCGAGGGGGAACCCAAGACCTTCTGGGGCGACCTGCACGGGCAGACGCGGGCGACGGTCGGCACCGGGACCATCGAGGAGTACTTCGCGTTCGGGCGCGACGTGGCGTTGCTCGACATGATGTGCCACCAGGCCAACGACTTCCAGGTGACGGAAGAGGAGTGGCAGCGCCTGCGCCGCGAGATCGACCGCTTCCACGAGGACGGCCGCTGCGTGATCTTCGTCGGCTACGAGTGGTCGGGCATGACTCCGGGCGGCGGCGACCGCAACGTGATGTACAAGGGCGACGTCGGCGCGCTCCACCGATCGTCCCACGCCGAGGTCGACGACATGGGCGACGCCGCCACCGACTGCTTTCCGGTGACGGAGCTGTTCCGGCAATTCGACGGGCGGGACGACGTCCTGCTCATTCCCCACATCGGCGGCCGCTACGCGGACATCGTCGGCTTCCACGACCCCCGGCTCGAGCGCGTCGTCGAGATCTACTCGGACTGGGGACGGTTCGAGTGGCTGCTGGAGGACGCGCTCCGCAGCGGCTATCGCGTCGGCTTCGTCGCCAACTCCGACGGGCACAAGGGCCGCCCGGGCGCGAGCCACCCCGGCGCCTCGACCTTCGGCGCGTACGGCGGCCTCACGTGCGTGCTCGCCGAGGGGCTCACGCGCGAGGCCGTCTTCGAGGCGATCCGCCAGCGCCGCTGCTACGGGGTGACGGCGGCGCAGCGGATCCACGTCGAGCTGGCCGTCAACGGGCTGCCCATGGGCGCCGAGGCGCGGGCGCGCGGGCCCGTCACGATCAGGGGCCGGGTGGTCGGGACGGGCGCTCTCGAACGCCTCGACCTGTTCCGCGGGCTCGAGATCATCCGCACGGTCTCACCGTACGCTCCTGCCGACGTCGCGGGCTCGAGGCGCTACCGCATCGCGTGGGCGGGATCACGAGTGCGCGGGCGCGACCGGCTGACGCGCTGGGACGGCTCGCTCGAGCTGTCCGCCGGTCGCATCCTCGACGCCGTGCCGTTCGCCATGGAGAACCCGGAGAAGGGAATCGTCGAGCAGACAGCGACACGGATCGCGTGGATCTCGAACACGACAGGTGACGACGACGGCGTCGACCTCACACTGGAGGCCCCGGCCGACGCGGTGCTCCGCTTCCGCACGCCCGTGATCGACCTCGACGTGCGCCTGGGCGATCTCGCCGGCGGAGCCACGCGGACGTTCCCCGCCGGCGGCATCGACCTGCGAGCGTTCATGCGGCGGCTGCCGGCCCGCGGCTTCACCCGGGAGCTGGCGATCGACCACACGGACCCCGCGCCGCCGGCCGATGCCTGCGCTGCCTACTGGATCCGCGCGACCCAAGAAGACGGCGCCCAGGCCTGGACCAGCCCCGTCTACCTGGACATTGACTGAGTCAACGATGCGGAAGACCTCGCAGGCTGCTCAAAAAGGTCCAGATGCGAGGCGGCGCCCGCCGGCCGCACGCGAGGCGTACTCCCTGTACGTTGAGCGTGCGGCCAAGGGCGCCAACGAAGCAGATGGGCCTTTTTCAGCAGCCGGCTAGACTAGGCGTCGCGCCAGGCGCTGGCCCGATCGAGCGTCGCGGTCGCCTCGGCGTCCAGGACCAAGTCCACGGCACCGAGGATCTCGCGGAGCTGGTCCACCGAGGTGGCGCTCGCGATCGGCGCGGTGATCCCCGGCCGGTGGACCATCCAGGACAGCGCCACCTGCGCGGGCGTGGCTCCCACCCCCTCCGCCACTTTCTCGACGGCGGCGAGCACGGCGAAACCCCGGTCGTTCATGTAGGTTTTCTGCACGCCGCTCGCGCGCGCCGTCGAAGGCAGATCCTGGCCGTGACGGTACTTGCCCGTCAGGAACCCGCTCCCCAGCGAGGAATAGGGAATGACGCCGATCCCCTGCTCCAGGCAGAGCGGCTCCAGCTCGCGCTCGTACTCGTCGCGGAAGACGAGGTTGTACTTGGGCTGGATCGACTCGTAGCGCGCGTACCCGTGCTTGTCGCTCTCCCACAGCGCGCGGGTCACGCGCCACGCGTGATAGTTCGACGCGCCGACGTAGCGCACCTTACCCTCACGCACGAGATCGTCGAACGCGCGCAGTGTCTCGTCGAGTGGGGTGTCACGATCGTCCCAGTGCGCCTGGTAGAGGTCGATGTAGTCGGTCTGGAGCCGGCGCAACGAGGCCTCGACACCCTGCAAGATGTGGATGCGCGAGAGTCCCGTGTCGTTCGGACCCGGCCCCATCGGCCCCATCACCTTGGTCGCGATGATGACCTGGTGCCGGTTGCCGCGCGCGTGGAGCCACTTCCCGAGCACCGTCTCCGACTCGCCCCCCGGGTTGCCCGGCACCCAACGCGCATAGACGTCCGCCGTGTCGACGAAGTTGCCGCCGCCTTCGAGGTACGCGTCGAGAACGGCCTCGGACGCTTGCTGATCCGTCGTCCACCCGAACGTGTTTCCGCCGAGACAAAGCGCCGCGACCTTCAGTCCGGTCCGGCCGAGCTTTCGTATCAACACGGTCACTCTCCCTCGCGTGTCGGCGTGACGACTTCGGTGACCCTCAAGCCGTGCTTTCGCTTCCGGGACGAGGCCGGCGTCGGCCGATGACGCTCCCGGCGGCGCGGCGACGATAACCGAGCCACCGCGTTTCGCGACCCAGACCCGGTTGTCCCTTTCCCGTATCGAGGAGCGCCACGGCTTTGCCGGGGTGCTCCGAGCGTCGGAGGGATATGAGGGGCTATGTCGGGGCCCCCAATGTTCCTAGGAGCCTGTCGGAGTATCGAGGAGCGCCACGGCTTTGCCGGGGTGCTCCGAGCGTTGGGGGGTATGGGGGGCCATGTCGGGGCCCCCCATGTCGCTAGAGGCGCCCGGTCGCCTTCAGCCATTCCCGCAATTCCTTCACCTCCGCGGGGGTGGCTCCGCGGGCGGCGATGAGCGAGGTCGCGTCATTGGCAGCGAGCAGTTCTCTCCACGACCGATCCTGGCGGCGTGCTGCCAGGATGATGTGAATTGAGGCCGGCTTTTCGACGTAGAGCTGGTACTCGTCAGGCATGAGCCCGAGCCACTCGTGGAGTGGAACGGTCGTGTCCACCTCGTGCCAGGCGTCGATCTCGTCATCGATTCGCGTCAGATCGTACTCCTCACCCGAGACGAGGCGTTCGACGATCGTGCGTCTCCTAGACATCGATCCGCCGTCCCTTCACCGGATGCTTCACGAACTTTCCCGTCTCTGGATCGACCGCGCCGAGATGACGTCCACGATCGTTATATACATCAGAAGCTCCCGTCGCCGGCGTCAACGCGCCGGCGTCATGTGCCTCGGCAGCCAGAGCGCGAGGTCGGGGAAGACGAAGAGTAGCACCACGAGCAGGATCATGAGGACCACGTAGGGGGTGGTCCCCCGTGTCACGTCGCCCGCCGTCGTCCCGCGCATCAGGTTCTGGATCACGAAGAGGTTCAGGCCGACCGGGGGTGTGATGAGCCCGATCTCCAGCCACACGACCATGATGATGCCGAACCAGATCGGATCGAAGCCGAGGCCGGTGACCAGCGGGAACAGGATGGGCAGGATGATGATCATCACCGACAGCTCCTCCAGCGCGTAGGCGACGAGGAGCAGAAAGGCGAACACGGCGGTAAAGAACGCCCAGCGCGGGAGCCCGAGCCCGACCACGAGGTCGAAGAGCGCTTTGGGGGCCCCGATCAACGCGATCACGTGCGAGAACATCGAGGCGAAGATGATGATGAGCATGACCATCGAGGTCGTGCGAATGGTGGCGTAGAAGGCGTCCCGCAGCGCGCGCCACGTGAGCGTGCGCAGGATGGCGGCCAGGACCAGGCTCACGAACGAGCCGAGGGCGGCGGCCTCCGTGGGCGTCACGATGCCCGCGTACATCGAGCCGAGCACGACCACGATGAGGATGGCCACCGGCGCCACCTCGTAGAGCGAGCGCAGCTTGTCGAGGAAGGAACCCTGGTCCTCCGACACGCGCGGCGCCGTCTGCGGCCAGAGCATCGCGTAGCCAATCACGAAGCCCGCGAACATCACCGCCAGGACGGCCCCCGGCACCATGCCCGCCATGTAAAGGT
>JBGPYK010000397.1:0-3459 GCA_041493245.1 Methylomirabilia bacterium
GCATCGCGAGATCCAGACCAATGGGATCCGTATGCACGTGGCCGAGGAAGGTGCGGGGCCGCTCGTGCTCCTCTGCCACGGCTTCCCTGAATCCTGGTACTCGTGGCGCCACCAGCTTTCGGCGCTGGCTGCGGCGGGCTACCACGCCGTGGCGCCCGACATGCGAGGCTACGGCCGGACGGACCGGCCCGAGGAGATCGACCGGTACACCCAGCTCCACCACGTCGGCGACATGGTGGGGCTGCTCGACGCCCTCGGTGAAGAGACCGCGGTGATCGCGGGCCACGACTGGGGCGCGCCCGTCGCCTGGCACGCGGTCCTGCTGCGTCCCGACCGCTTCCGCGCCGCCATCGTCCTCAGCGTGCCGTACGCGCCGCGCGGGACGGTGGCGCCGACGAGGCTCCTCCAGAAGGCGGCCGGTGACGGCTTCATGTACATGCTCTACTTCCAGACGCCCGGGGTCGCCGAGGCTGAGCTGGAGCGCGACGTTCGCGCAACGCTCCGGCGCGTGCTCTTCTCGGGCTCGGGCGAGGCGCCGCGCGGCGAGGGCTGGCGGCCCTTCGCGCCGAAGCGCTCGACGTTCCTCGCGGGCCTCATCGATCCGCCGGCGCTGCCGCCGTGGCTGACCGACGCGGATCTCGACTTCTACGTCGCCGAGTTCGAGCGCACGGGGTTCCGCGGCGGGCTCAACTGGTACCGCAACCTCGACCGCACGTGG
The DNA here is from genome assembly GCA_041493245.1 of Methylomirabilia bacterium. Lineage (GTDB taxonomy): Bacteria > Methylomirabilota > Methylomirabilia > Rokubacteriales > CSP1-6 > DATHGT01. The sequence goes on from JBGPYK010000397.1 coordinate 719, forward strand.
GAGCTGATGGCGCCGTGGCAACACGCGAAGATCACGCAGCCTGCGCTCTTCATCGCGGGCGACCGCGATCTCGTCCTCGAGATGCGGCGCGCGCCGCTCGAGCAGATGCGCGAGACCGTGCCCGGACTACGGAAGCTCGTCCTCCTGCCGGGCTGCGGCCACTGGACCCAGCAGGAGCGCCCCGCGGAAGTCAACGCCGAGATGCTCGCCTTCCTGCGCTCCCTCGGATGACCCCGCAGGCTTGCCCGAGTCTCGTGAGGCCGAAGTTCGCGCACCACGGTGGCCGATGTGGGGCCGCGGGGGAGGGCGCACCGGGTCGCGAGACTACGGCCTGAGACCGGTCTTCTTCAACAGCCGCTCCAGGGCGTCGATGCGCCCGGCATCCTCGAGCGCGTCGGCGAACTGCCGGACCGTGACGATGATGTGCTGAAGGTCCAGGGACGGACCATGGAGCAGCAGCAGCCGCTCCACGTCCTCGAGGTCGCGCGGCCGCGCCGCCACCAGCTTGTAGATCACGAGATCGTCCGGGCGGGGGATGCGAATGGTCACGCCGGCATAGTCGCGGGCTTCACTCCTCCGGATGGCCTCGATCTCGAACGGAAGCCACGCGAGGCTGACGTCCAGATCGACCCCGGACGGCTCGTGGCGAAGGAGCACGATTTGCCGCTCGCGGGCGAACGCGAGGGCGCCGTCGATGCGGGGGACGACGCGATGGCCGGCGAAGACATCGAAGATCCGCTCGAGCGGTTCGTCGGGAGCCGAGACCGTGGCATCGACGTCCGCCGTGTAGCGGGGAACGCCATGGGCGATGACGGCGACCCCTCCGATGATCATCCACGGGACGCCCAGGGCCTCGAGTCCGTCGCGCAGGGCCCGGAGCGCGTCCAGGAACTCTGGCGGCCGCGCCTCACTCACCGGCGCAGACGCTGCCGGAGCCGCGCCCACACTGCGCGCACGCGTTCCGCCTCGGCCTCCCGGAGGGGATCACGGATGTCCCGCCCGCCAGGCCCGCGATGAGCGGCGTCGATCATGGACAGCGAGAGGCGGATCGACCAGGCCGGGTTGGCGCCCCGGCGCCGGAGCGCGTGGCGATCGGCCTCGGTCGCCGCCTCGAAGCCGGCGATCCATCGGCGAACTTGCGCGGCGTCCATTGGTGATCGAGCATAGCGCCGTTTTCCCGCAGCCTGCTAGAAGAGGATCACCGCGCGGAGGCCGGGGACGATGACGTTGTGGTTGCGGCGGCCGGTGATCTGGTTCGGGCCTTCGAGGATCCACTCCACGTTGGCGATGACCGAGCAGCACTCGGCCAGCGACGCATTGTAGTAGACCTCGCCGATGCGCTCGCGGCCCGCGGCCTCCCGCTGGAAACCGTAGCCGATGCCCGCGAGGTCCCGCGTCCGGCCGAGCCACGCCGGCGTATGCTGCACTCCCAGCGACCACGCGTGAGAGGTCAACGACTCTCCGTCGCTGCGACTGAGCCCGGCCCTCACGAAGACGCCCGTGCCCGCGGCCACGAGCTGATCGACGCTGACGCCCGTCGCCCACGTGACGTCCTGGCGACGATCCGGCACGGAGCCCACGCGGGCCCACCAACGATAGTGTCCCCGCAACGGCAAGATGTTGCGCCGGCCGAGCTCAGCGATGACGTACGGCAGCCCCGAAAGGTCACCGTCGACGTCATCCGGCGCGTGGACGCCGAACGCGTAGCGCCAGTCGCCCTGGCTGATCCGGATCGCGGCGCCCGGGCCGTTGGGTGGCGCCCTGAGCAGCGGGTTGATCAACACGGCGGCGTTCAGGAATTGCCGCGTCTCGTCCTCGGCGAAAAAGTTGCGGTCGAAGTAGTGCTCGACGTCGAGCTTGCCGACGTTGAAGCGCACGTGCCCATCGAGGAACTGAAGGCGGATCCACGCCTCACGCACGAAGACCTTCCGCTCGTCGCCCGCCAGGCGTTCGGCGTCGTTGTGCAGGCGCGAGAGGCTCCCCAGCGCCTGGTCGGGGCCGAGGCCGCCCAGGGTCTCCAGGTCGACGAGGAACGTGACGTCGGGCGTCGGGCGCACGGCCAGCACGAGGTCGAGCGCGCCGACGACGAACACGTCGTCGCGCGCCCGCGGGGGATTCACGATCCACTGCACGCCGGCACGCAGCGCGCCATTGATGGAGATCATCGGGGCGCCGGGGGCGACGGGCGGCGGAATGGGAAGGATGGCTTGTCGCCGCTCAGAACTGACCGTCGGGGCCGGGGGCGAAGGCGACTCCTCTTGCGCCCCGCACGTCACCGGCGCTCCGACGAGCAGGACGAGGAGCGCGCTAACGGCAACGGGCGGGAGGTATCGACTGAGCAAACCGGAACACGTAGTCGGGATCGACGAGGCCCTTGACGCACGTGAGCCGCGCGAGGTTGGCGCCGTAGTAGGCCTTCTGCCAATCGACGAGCGCGGGATCGATGAAGTTCTGATAGGCCCCGCCGCTGGTGAACGGCAGCATCGCCCAGTAGAAGCCGTTCTGCCAGTGCTGATTGCGCTCGATCGTCTCTTTCGAGTCGTTGGCCGTCCAGTTCCGGCCGACGACCATCAGCCAGTGACTGTTGCGATGGACGAACGCGGTGGCGTCCGGGCCTACCGCGTTAACCTGGCCACCGGTCTGGAAGAACCGGAGGTCACAGCCCGCGCCGGCGCCCGGCCAGCGCCGCAGCCAGTGGAAGCCGACGTCCAGGGCCTGCGGGCCGAGCGTGCCCTCGGAGA
>JBGPYK010000194.1:0-5374 GCA_041493245.1 Methylomirabilia bacterium
CTGCACAGCCCGTGCCACCGTTAATAAGAAGCCTTGTGTGACGGGCGTTTACCCGTCTCCAGGGTCTCCGCGGCATCGCCGCCGCCCGCGGATCTGACGAGAAAAGGAATAGCTTTTCAGTGGCTTCCGAGCATTTGGGTGCTCTCAGTACGGACATCCCGCGCGATGCCGGCGCTCAACGCAGCTTGAAGGGCGCGGAAGCTAGGTCGAGAGCCCGCCGCCGGTCCGCTGAAGCGCGCTGCTCGGCGTCGTCTCGCCGTTCCGCCGGTGCATCCGACCATTCCAACCTCCTCTGGAGGGGGAGCCCACGCCAGATTACTTCGGCGGATCGCCAGGACCGGTCTCGCGAGCGACGAATGGCGAAGCGAGCGGCGCGCCCGCCGCTGCGGCATACTGTACCGGTCCACCTGACCGCAGGGCGACCATCAGCCACCGCCTTTCGTTCCCCGTGGGCTCGAACATAACCCACGGCGCCAGCAGGGGCAAGACGCCGATCGCTGTTCTCCAGTCAGATCCAGCGGAGAGTGCCGGGCGGGAAGTTCACGGGAGTAGCGTACCGGCAGCAGAGCGAACGGGATACCCCGTGACGGTGATTTCGCAGCCGCTCGAGACCGACCCTGACCACGGTCATGCCTTTGAGAATCATGGCTTCGCGCGCAGAGTTCTCCGTTCGGTGACATTTTTAGCCCGTTTCGGTGACAGGCTCCGAATGGTCGGTTCGTAAGTAACTGATTTACTGGTGCGCCTGGGGCGAATCGAACGCCCGACCCTCGGATTAGAAGTCCGATGCTCTATCCAACTGAGCTACAGGCGCGTCAGGAAGTTACAGTACACCCGGCGCCGGTTTGCAGGCGCCAGCGAAAGAGACGGCGGCTGCCGAAATATTCGAGAGGCTCCGCCCGCCATTCAACCGTCACTCTCGATCCCATCATTGTGGCCCGGAGTCATTCGCTCTTCACGGTTCGCGATCGCCCGGCGGATCATTCTTGCCACGAAATCATTCGCATTCAACGGAGTGGGACGAGTATCTGCGTGCCACAACGATGTGTGTGTGACTGAACGCACCGTCGGCTCGCTCCGGAGGGGGACCGGCGAGGCGCTACGGAGCAAGACTGGCACCGCGATAGGTCAACGAGACGATGTCCAGTGGTGCTGTGCCATAATGTCTTGCTTCTCATTCATGCGCGTCGGTCGCGACCACCTTCCGGCGTCACTGGGCGAATTCACCTTCCGCTTCAACCTGCGGCGTACACGGCCTTCCGGACATGTTGGGCCTTGCCTTGGAGGTCATGGGCCGACGACCCACAAGACCTTGCACACTCCGTCAAATCCGGTCCAAGGTGCCTGGTTCCACGCATGGCCCCGCGTTTGCTATCCAGGAGAACCCATCAGAACTTTCCCGTCGCGGGAGGCAATGGGGTCATGGCCGGTCGACAGACACTGCGGACGTTCGAGTGTGCCGTTCCTCCCCTGGGCGAGGACGACGTGAGCGGCGGGCAAAGCCGCGTTCTGGTCGTCGAGGACGACCTGGACCACGCCGAGCTCGTTCAGCGAACGCTCGAGCGACAGAGCTTCGCGGTCACGGTCGTGGGCGACGGCTTTGCTTGCCTCCAGGCCGTGGAAACCACGGCCTACTCGGTGATCCTCCTCGATTACAGCCTTCCCCGCGTGAACGGGCTCGAGGTCCTGGCCGAGCTGCGTAAGCGTGAGATCTCGGTACCCATCGTCATGGTGGCGGGCCAGGGTGAAGAGCACCTCGCGATCGAAGTGATAAAGGCCGGCGGGATGGATTTCGTCGTCAAGACGTCTGGATATTTCGAGGCGCTGCCCACGGTCCTCCACAAAGTCCTCGAACAGTACGCGTTGGCCCGGGAGAACCGCAGTCTCCACCAGGAGACCGAGCGGCGGCTCCGAGACGCCGAGGCCCTGGTGGAGCTGGCCCGCACGCTCACCTCGACACTCGATCTGAAGGCGCTCATCAACCAGATCGGCCAGGCTGCGGCGCGGGCCTGCGGCATGGAGCGCTGCACGATCTTCGCCTACCAAGACGGATGCGCCCGACCGCTCATCAGTCAGTTCGCCGACGGGCGAGTGGACCACGACCTGCTACGGGCGCTCCAGGCGGCCGAGTCGCGGTGGGTCGAGGAGCTGCCGTTCCTCGCCGAGACCCTCCAGCGCCGCGACGCCGTGGTGATGAACGGGCTCGGCCCCGATGCGCTGTTCAGGAGCTCGACCGTCCCCGTTTCCGCACGCGCCCTGCTGACCTTGCCTCTCCTCCGGCAAGACACAGTGACGGGTGCACTGGTCCTCGACCGTTCGACGAACGCGGAACCGGTCACGGCTTCCCAGATCATTCATGGAACGATGGTGGCCCGCCACGTCGCCCTGGCCCTGGAGAACGCCAACCTGCACGCCGAGACGCAGCGGGCGATGACCGAGCTGGTGACCGAGCTGAAGGAAGCCCAGGACCCTCTCGTGCGGGGCGAGACGCTGCGGACGCTCCGAGAGCTGGCTAGCGGCGCGGCGCATCAGCTGAACAACCTCCTGGCCATCATCTCGGGCCGGGCGCAGCTCCTGCTACGGACGGTCGACCAGGGGACGGTGCGGCGGCCGCTGGAAATCATCGACCGGGCCAGCCGGGACGGAGCCGAAGTGGTCTGCCGGATCCAGCAATTCATCCGCCAGCACGACGGTGATCTGAGCATCGCTTCCGCCGTGGAACAGGGTACGACGGCGGCGATTCGGCGGCCCCCGATGATCGAGCCCGGTGCTGTACTGGCGCCGACCCGCCGCGTCAGCACCGGTAGCCGCCTCCGCGTCCTTCTCATCGACGACGAGCTCGACGTGCGAGAAACGCTCGCCGAACAGCTCGAGGCCGAGGGGTTTCTGGTCCATCAAGCCGCCGACGCGGTGGATGCGATCGCCCAGCTAGAGCGCGGCGCCGCCGTGGATCTCGTCGTCACGGATCACGGGATGCCCGGAACGACCGGCGCCGAGCTGGCTCGTATCATCAAGCATCGCTGGCCCCATCTGCCGGTCGGGCTCGTGACCGGCTGGAGCGAAGTCATGAGCTCCGCCCCGACGATCGAGCAGGGGGTGGATTTCGTGCTCGGTAAGCCGGTGAGCATCGAGCGACTCCTGGACGCCATCGTTTTGGTTTGCGGTTCGGCCCCGGGCCGCGGGCCGGCTTCAGAAGTCCTTCGAACCGGACAGTCTGATCGAGACGGTGGGTGAGGCACTGGAGGCGTCGGCCACCGGCGAGCGCTGCGCACGACCAAAAACGGGGGAAAGCCCAGATGGCCGATCAGGACACGATTCTACTCGTTGACGATGAGCCCGATCTCGCCTCGATGCTGAGCGAGTTTCTCGCCGGGGAGGGGCACGCCGTCCAGGTGGCCCCGACGGGTGCGGCGGCGCGCGCGATCGTGGCCACCACGCCGATTGCCCTCACGCTGCTCGACCTCGAGCTGCCGGATGTCGGCGGTGTGAGCCTGATGGGGGAAATCCAGCTCTCCGCCTCGAAGCCGGACATCGTCATCATCACCGGCCACGCGAGCCTGGAATCTGCCATCGCCGCCGTGGACGCCGGCGCGGCGGGATACGTCCTGAAGCCGGTGGATCTCATTGTGCTCGAAACGCTCGTGACGAAGATCCTCGAGCGACGGCGCCTCAAAGCCGAGAACGCGCGCCTCCAGGCCGAGGAACAGCGGCGCGCGCGCGAGGCCGAGCTCCTGCTGAGCTTGGCCCGGAGCTCCAGCTCGACCCTGGAGCTGACGCAGCTCTTGAAGGAGATGGCGCGGCGGACGGCCCAGGTCGTGGGCATGGAGCGATGTTCGGTCTTCCTGTGGAACGACGGGCGGGTCGGCGCCATCACGTCGCAGTTCGCCGACGGCCACGCCGACCCGGAGCTGGCGGAGGCCCTGACGGCGCTCGAGGGCCGGGAGGTCACGGAGATCCCCGCATTCACCGAGGCCATTCGATGCGGCGCGCCGGTCGTCATCGAGGACGCTCGGCGTGGCTCCGACATTCCGCGCCGCTGGGTGGAGCTCTTCGGATTCCGGAGCGTCTGCGTCGTGCCGTTGATTCGGCGCGACCAGGTCACCGGCGCGTTGCTGCTCGACGCGCGGGAGGGAACCGTCCCGAGCCAGGAGCAACGTGATCTCGCGACGACCGTCGCCAGCCAGGTCGCGCTCTCGCTCGACCACGCCCAGCTCTACCAGCAGGCCGAACGCGCGCGGCGCCGTCTGGAAGTCCTGAACGACGTGTCACGTCGGCTCGCCGCCGTGCACGACACCAACGAGATTCTCTCGCTGATCGTCAACGAGGCGCCGCGGTTGCTGAACGCCGAGGCTGCCGGCCTGCGCCTCCTTGATGGCGAGGATCTGGTGCTGCTGGCCCGCACCGAGTCGGCCGCCGGCCTCATGTCGCGCACCCGTCTCAAGATCGGAGAAAGTCTGACCGGCCTGGTAGTGGCGAAGGGGGAGCCGGTCGCGTCCGAAGACCTCGTCGAGGACACCCGCTACGATCCCGCACACCGCCGGAACGCGGTCACTCTCGGCTTTCACGGCTTCCTCGGCGTCCCGCTCTGGACCCGCGGGCGGGCGACCGGCGTGCTCGCCGTGTACGTGAAGACCCGCCGGCGGTTCCAGGCAGACGAAGTCGCGATCCTCGCGGCTTTTGCCGATCAAGCCTCCCTGGCCCTTGAGCAAGGGCACTTGCTGGCGGGGGCCGAGGCCGGGCGACGTCTTCTCGATCGTCTCTATCGGGTCGGGCTGTCCATGCAGGCCTGCCCCACGCTCGAGGAGCGTGTTCGCGCCTTCATCACGGGCGCCCACGAGGTGGTCGGCTTTGATCGCCTCTACGTGTTCCTCGCGAGCGCGGACGGGTCCGAGCTTCGTCTCATCCAGACCCACGGGGATCAGGCGAGCGACTTGCCGGTGGCCCTGCCACGCTCACCGGCTGCCGGAGCCTTCTTCCGCGCTTTTGAAACACGACGGACGATCGCCGTCTTGCGTGACGAGGATCTCGCGACGATTCCGCCGATGGATCCCGCCTATCGCCGCCATCCCGCTTTTCGTACGACGCGATTCGTCGTCGCGCCCCTCGTCGTCGGCACGCGCGTCGTCGGGGTGGTCGGCGCGGACAACAAGAGCAGCCGCCGCTCCATCGATCCCGCCAGCCTGGAGCCGTTCACCCTGCTGTGCCAGCAGTTCGCGTCCGCGCTGGAAGAAGGGCGGCTCCACGCCGAGACGCTGGCGGCCCGCGACGCCGCCGAAGCGGCCACCCGCGCCAAGAGCGAGTTCCTGGCGACGATGAGTCACGAGATCCGCACGCCCATGAACGGGGTCATCGGGATGACGGGGCTGCTCCTCGA
>JBGPYK010000165.1:0-5811 GCA_041493245.1 Methylomirabilia bacterium
CCCTATTGACGTCTTTTTGTGTCTGGGGCTTGTTCGCCTTGATGCGTGTGGGCTTTTGGTGGTGCGCCTGGGCTTGGCGGGGGCGGTCGGTGGGTTGGGTGTTTGGGGGCCTTGGCGGGGCCCCCATCTCAAGTCAAATTCAGACCGCCGTCAGCGACGATGATCTCGCCCGTGAGGTAGTCCGACGCCATCAACATCGCCACAATGTCCGCGATGTCATCGGGCTTGGCGGCCCGTCGCATCGGCGCCCGGGTCCGCCACAGCTCCTGCGCCTCAGTCCACGTGGCGGTCATCGGCGTATCGACCAAACCCGGCGCTACGGCATTGACACGGATGGCTGGCGCCAGAGCCGCGGCCAGCAGCCTCGTCATGTGGTTCAGCGCTGCTTTGCTCACGGCGTAAGGGATCGACGCGCCTTTCGGTCTCACGCCCGCGTGAGAGCTGACGTTGACAACGCAGCTGGATCGTCCCTCGTGTGCGCTCTCGCGCAGCATCGTTTCTGCTTCGGCGATCAAGAGCCAAGGGGCGACGACGTTGACCTCATACAGCCGGCGCCAGACTTCTGCCGTCGCGCTCTTCAGAGCACCGTGAGGAATGACTTCGCTCACGGCGGCGTTGTTCACAAGGATGTCGAGCCGGCCGTGTTTTCCCCGGACTTCCTCGATTAACCAGCGCGCGTTCGTTGCCTCGGAAAGATCGGCCTGGGTATAACTGGCTCGCCCGAGCTCTTCGGCGAGAGCGGTGCCCTCCTTGACCGAGGCTCTCGAATGAAGCGCGACGGTGACCCCATCTCGAGCCAAGCGCCTGGCAATGGCGGCCCCGATTCCCGAGGTCGAGCCTGTCACGAGAGCCACACGGTGAGCTGGTGGGTTCATCGTCGATTCGCCCCGATCTTCTGCACGAGCTCCGAGCGAAAGGCCCCGGTCATCCTCCGCGGACACTCCGAAGGCGAGAGGCGCTTAGGCCCGCGCGGCGCCGCGGAACACCGCACGGAAACCGAAGTAGGCGATGGAGTCCTTCATGTTGGAGACGAACCGCTTGAGCGGCGTCATGTGCGGGTTGGTCACGTACTCGAGGGTGAGACTGACCCGCTCCTCGCCCTCGCCCAGCGGGGTGATCGCGTGCCACAGCTTGTCGCCGTTGAAGAGGACCAGCGTCCCCGGCTCGGTGGCCAGCCGTACCTCCTCGGTGGGACGCGCGGGATCATCCTTGTAGAGCTGGCACACAAGCCGGCTCGACGAGCGCTCGATGAGCCCGACCAGGATCGTGTAGCGCGTGCCCTGGTAGTAGGAGGTATCGTAGTGGAAGCCGATGTGGTCACCGGGCTCCGTGTAGAAGTAGAGCGCGCAAGCGTGCGGATCGCTCTCGGGGCACGGCTGCGCCCGCTGCCCGGTGACGCGGTGGAGGAACTCGAGGAACCCCGGGTTGCGGTAGAGCGTGAGGATGGCGGGCGCCCGCGCCGCCAGCGTGTAGAAGCTGACGCTCCCGCCCTTCTTATGCTTGGGAATGTAGTTGCGATGGATGGCGGGACGGACGCCGTCGACTTCGGCCACGAACCGCGCGACGACGGCGGGCGGCAGGCAGTGCTCGAGGGCGAGGAATTCGTTCTGGCGCCAATACGTCGCGCGCGCCGCCTCCACGTCGAGCCCCTGGAACGTGCGCGTCACCTCCTCCTGCACCGGGCCGACGAACGGCGGGGTCACCTGCGCCTCCTCACGTGCGATGTCGCCGGGGCATCATACACGAGTATGCTACACTGACCCACGCTCGAGCCCGCTATGGTGTGATCATGTCGGACAGGAGGCACCAGTGGCATCCCTTCGAGTAGCCATCATCGGTGTGGGGAACTGCGCGTCGTCCCTCGTTCAGGGCGTCCACTACTACCGGCACGCCCCCGAGGACGGCTTCGTCCCCGGCCTCATGCACCCACGCCTCGGCGGCTACCACGTGGGCGACATCGAGTTCTCGGCCGCCTTCGACATCGACGCGCGCAAGGTCGGCCGCGACCTCGCGGAGGCCATCGGCGAGGCGCCGAATAACACCGTGCGCTTCGCGGAGGTTCCCCCCCTCGGGGTGCCCGTACAGCGGGGCATGACCCACGACGGTCTCGGCACCTACCTCTCGCAGATGATCAGCAAGGCCCCGGGGGCCACGGCCGACATCGCCGGCATCCTGCGCGACACCGGCACCCACGTCGTCGTCAACTACCTGCCCGTGGGCAGCGAGATGGCGACGAAGTGGTACGTCGAGCAGGTGCTCGACGCGGGCTGCGCCTTCGTCAACTGCATCCCGGTGTTCATCGCTCGCGAGGCGTACTGGCGCCGGCGCTTCGAGGAGCGCGGCCTGCCCGTGGTGGGCGACGACGTCAAGTCGCAGGTCGGGGCGACGATCGTGCACCGCATCCTCACCCGACTCTTCATGGATCGCGGCGTGCATCTCGACCGGACGAGCCAGCTCAACTTCGGTGGCAACACCGACTTCTACAACATGCTCGAGCGCGACCGCCTGGTCTCGAAGAAGATCTCCAAGACGGACTCCGTCCGCTCGCAGCTCGGCCACGAGCTGCCGGCGGACGCCGTACACATCGGCCCCAGCGACTACGTGCCGTGGCTCGCCGATCGCAAGTGGGCCCACATCCGGCTGGAGGGGCGCGGCTTCGGCGACCAGCCGATCAACATCGAGCTGAAGCTCGAGGTCTGGGACTCGCCGAACTCGGCGGGCGTGGTCATCGACGCCATCCGATGCTGCAAGATCGCGCTCGATCGGGGGTTGAAGGGGGCGCTCCTGGCGCCCTCGGCCTACCTCATGAAGTCGCCCCCGCAACAGTGGGCCGACGACGACGCCCGCCAGCGGCTTGAGCGGTTCATCGGCGGCGACGAGTAGTTGATCCTCGTCTCACGGACCGGTGGCCTCCTGCGCCGGTTGGTGAGGGCCGCCTGCGCGTGGCCGGCCCTCACGCTGGTGCTCGGCGTAGCGCTGGCCGCCGCCTCGATCTGGTACGCGCTCGTCGCCCTGACCTTCGCGACCTCCACCAAGGACCTGCTGCCCCAGGGGCAGCCCTACATGCTGCGGTTCTCGGAATACGAACGCCTCTTCGGCGAGATCGACGACCTGATCATCGCCGTGCAGGCACGGTCGCTGCCCGAGGCCAAGGTCTACGCGGGCCGCCTCGTGCGCGACCTGCGGGCCCGCCGCGTGCCGCTGCAGAGCCTCACCTATCGGATCGATCCCAAGCAGTTCGAAGGCCAGGCGCTCCTGTACCTCTCCAAGCAGAAGCTCGCCGAGATCCGGGATCGGATCTTCGACTACCAGGACTTCATGGAGAGCTTCGCGACGCGTCCCACCCTGGACCAGCTCGTCGACGGCCTGGCCACGCAGATCGCGGGGGCGTTCGTCACGGGATTCTTCGACCTCGGCCTCGACGACAACAAGGGCGCCAACGACCTGCGCTTCATCGAGGACCTCGTCGCCCAGGTCTCGGCACGGATCGACCGTCCCACCCCTTACACCTCGCCGTGGGGCGCCCTCTTCTCGGTAGACGCCGACGACAGCAACGCCGGGTACTTCCTCTCGGACGACGAGAAACTGCTCTTCATCCTGGCCGTGCCCCAGAGCCGGGCCGGCAGCTTCACCGCCGACCGTGAGGCGATCGACGGTGTCCGGGGCGTCGTCCGCCTGCTCCGCAAGGAATTCCCCGACGTGCAGGTCGGGGTGACGGGCAAGGCCGCGCTCTCCAACGACGAGATGGTCGCCGCCTTCCGCGACAGCAAGTCCGCGACGGTCCTCGCCCTGGCGCTGACGCTCGGGTTGCTGCTCGTCGCCTTCCTGCGCGTCGGCAAGCCGCTGGTCATGCTCCTCGTGCTCGTGGTGAGCCTGTGCTGGTCGATCGGCGTGGCCACCGTGGCCATCGGGCACTTGTCGCTGTTCTCGGTGATGTTCATCTCAATCGTGATCGGGATCGGGATCGACTACGGCATCTACTTCCTGTTCCGGTACGAGGAGGAGCTGTTCCTCGGGCGCACGCTGGGCCAAGCCCTCGAGGTGACCGCGGCCCGGAGCGGCCCCGGAATGCTGCTGAGCGCGGTGACGGCCGCCGGGACCTTCTACGTCCTCGCGCTCACGGATTTCCGCGGCGTCCAAGAGCTGGGGATCATCGCGGGGACGGCGATCCTCCTCTCGTGGCTCGCCATGATGACGCTCCTCCCCGCCGCGCTCGTCCTCATCGACCGCCGCCACGCCGACCGCCCGCGCGCGACCGTGCCGCGCGCCATCGCGCTCGAGCGCGTCCGGATGCCGCTCGTCGACCACCTGGCCAACTCGCCCCGGACCGTGCTCGGCCTCGCCATCGTCCTGACCGCGCTCTCGGCCTGGGGCCTGCGCGGGGTCGGGTTCGACTACAACCTCCTCAACCTGCAGGCCAAGGGCACCGAATCGGTGGTGTGGGAGAAGCGGATCCTGGCGACGGCGGGGCGCTCGGGCTTCGCCGCGCTCGCCACGGCCGGGTCCCTGGACGAGCTGCGGCACAAGGTGGCAGCGTTCAGCAAGCTGCCCACCGTCTCCGAGGTGGACTCGCTGCTCATGATGATCCCCGACGACCAGGAGGAGAAGCAGAGGATCGTCCGGGACTTCGCCCCCATCGTGGCGCCCGTCCGCATCGCGCGCCCGCAGCCGATGGACGTGCCCCGCCTCATCGCGGGCTTCGACACCCTCAAGCGGCGCCTCGACATCGCCGCGAGCGAGGCGCCCGCGGGCGAGGCCAAGCCGCGCCTCTCGAAGCTGACGGCCGCGATCGAGCGGCTCGTGCGGAAGATCCGGCAGAGCGATCCCGACGCCGTCGAGGCCGCGCTCACCACGCTCCAGCAGCAGCTCTACCGAGACTTCGTGCGGAGCTTCCAGCGCCTGCAGGCCAACCTCATGCCCAAGCGCGTCGGGCTCGACCACGTCCCGCAGGAGCTGCGCAGCCGCTACTACAGCGACCGGGGGCTGTTCCTCCTCCAGATCCACCCCTCGATCGACATCTGGGACCGCGAGGGCGCCCAGCGGTTCGTGACGGAGCTGCGCAGCGTCGATCTCGAGGTGACGGGCACGCCCATCATCACCTTCGAGGCGATTCGCCTCATGGAGCGCGCCTACTGGCAGGGCACGCTCTACGCGCTCATCCTCGTGACGGCGATCACCGCCCTGACCCTCCGGCGCGCCCGCGAGACGCTGCTGGCGCTGCTGCCGCTCGCCCTGGGGATGATGTGGACGGTCGGGCTGATGTACTTCTTCGATCTCAAGTTCACGCTCGGCAACATCTTCGGCCTGCCGTTGATCCTCGGCGCCGCCTCCGAGTACGGGCTGAACATCGTCCTGCGCTTCGTGGAGGGCCGCGACCACGGCGGTCCCCTGATCGCCCGCAGTACGGTCATGGCCGTCCTCGTCAATGGGCTCACCACGATGGTCGGCTTCGGCAGCCTCATGATGGCGGCGCACCGGGGGATCTTCGGCCTCGGTCTGCTCCTCACGCTCGGCGCCGCCACCAGCCTCATCGCCGCGCTCGTCGTGCTGCCCGTCCTGCTCCGCATGGTCCAGCAGATGCGCGACGCCCGTCTCGCCCGCCGCGAAGCCCCGGCTGCGGCGGCGGAACCGCCCGCGTCCACGACCCCGGAGCGCGTCGGCCCCCGCGAGATCTAGCAGGCTGCTCAAAAAGGCCCATCTGCTTCGTTGGCGCCCTTGGCCGCACGCTCAACGTACAGGGAGTACGCCTCGCGTGCGGCCGGCGGGCGCCGCGGACCTTCTTGATGGGGGGCCCCGATATGGCCCCCCCAA
>JBGPYK010000270.1:0-4391 GCA_041493245.1 Methylomirabilia bacterium
ATCCGCCGCCGAACCGTCGGTGACTGCATCAGCACAGCACCCTCGAGCTCGTGCTCAGTGAAGTGGCGAAGGAAGGCCGCCGGCTTGCCGCGCATCGTGATCACGACGTCGGCCTTCCGCGCATCGCGCAAGACCCGCGGCAGGTGATCCTTTAGCTGCTTAGCGCTCCTGAACACGATCGGCATTGCGGCCCTCCCTGTGGCTCTTTAGGGCCACGGCCATAGTATAGCCGAGGAGGTCGGGTAGGGCAATGGTGCGGACCGGGCTTCGAAGGCAGCAGGTTTCGGGCATGATGAGATGACCTCGGAGGTGGCGCAGCGGCTCGGGCGGATCCTGCGGCCGAAGCGGGATGGGCGCGTGGCGCACTTCTTCACGTTGGTCTCCCGCGACACGCGCGAGGAGGAGTTCGCCCATCACCGCAAGCTGTTTCTCACCGAGCAAGGCTCACCGGCAACCTCTACAGACACATCCACGACATCTTCGAAATGAAGCGCCCCTCGGCGGACTATCGCGGGTAAGTGAATCGGGCACCTGCGGTCGAATGACGGCCTCCCCGTAGGGGGCTTGTCCCCCGCCGGCGTCCATACGCGGGGCCGGCGGGGGACAAGCCCGGGACAAGCCCCCGCCCTACGAGCGTTCGCCATTGACGGCGCACGCCGTCAGCGGAGCGCGAACTCGACGGCGGCGCAGAGTCAACACGCCTGCTTGCCGGTGCGGCATTCGTCCTCGGGCCATGCGCATGATGTACAGTGGCCCGCGATGCTCGATCTCACGCATGAGCTGCGCGGGATCATCAGCGCCCTCGAGGCCGCCGGCGCCGTGTACGCGCTCGTGGGGGGACTGGCGGTCTCGATCTACTCGACGCCGAGGGCGACGCAGGACATCGACCTCCTCCTCGCAGTGGCGGACGTCGACCGGGTGACCGCCGTGCTGCGCGATCTCGGCTTCCGCGTCGCCGGGCGTCCGATGACGGTGGCCGCTGGTCGTATGGAGATCCAGCGGCTTATCAAGATCGACGGTACGGACTTGCTGCCGGTCGATCTACTCCTGCCGCTAGATCCTCAGCTCGTCAGCATTCTGACCACGCGCACGGAGATCGCCTGGGAGGGCACGCGCCTCTGGATCGTGACGCTCGACGGGTTGCGGACGCTCAAGCGGCTCCGCGGCTCCGCCCAGGACCGGGCCGATCTCGAAGCGCTGGGCCCGGATTCCCCATGACCGGCGATGAGGTCGCGGCGCGCCTGGCCATCGTGTCAGCGCTTCGGATGCTCGGTCTTCGGCTCCCACACTTGGCCACGCCGACGGAGCTGGAGAGGCTGAAGCGGTTCGAGGCGCTCGTTCAAGCGCCGGCGAATGCGACGGCAGGTGACGTCGAAGCACTCGTGGCCGGCTGGTCCCGCTGGTGGCGCGAGGGACAGAGGGCCGAGCTCGCGGAGATGGCCCGGCGGCTCGACGCGGCCCTCGTCGACTCCGACCGGCGCCTTGCCACGTTCGCCACGGCAGCCGGCGGGGGACAAGCCGATTAACCAACATGGGGGGCCTAGCCACGGGCCCCCCAAACCCCCCGACGCTCGGAGCGCCCCGGGGAACCCGGGGCGCTCCTCGAGATACTCCGACAGCCTCCGAGACTAGCGGGGACTATTCATGAACGACGAAGCGATCTCGGGCGGGGGGCGGGGTGGGCCGGGGGGTGGCGGCTGGGTCGGAGTAGGGACGGCGGTTGCCCGCCGCCCCCTCCACGGATCCGGACGTGCAGTTTTCCCGCATCCGGCTCTTGCCTCGGGTCCAAACGCCAAGCCGCTGGTCAGGCTTCACGTACCCGTTCCAGCGCCTGTGACGCGCCTCCCCGGTGCTGTGCCCGGAGCGCGGTTTGCTGGCCCAGGTTCCCCTTGGCCAGGCCCCTTCCCTCCCGCTCCTCCGCCCCCCGGTCGGCCGGCGTTGTTCGGAGCGTTCGTCGGTACTACGGGCCTGTCCGACTGCCCCTGCCCGTTCATCGCCGGCGTGCGCCTCCTGACTTCCCGGCGCGGCCCGTAGCACCATCTCCACGGGCAGGCAGTGGCTCTCCCGGTTCTCGCACCCCCGCGTGATCGTGACGCCGCACACGGCGGGCGGCTCTCCACGGCGCTGCGAGCGCGTGGTGGTCACGTTCTGCGAGAACCTCCGGCGCATGAAGACCGGCGAGCCCCTCCTCGCCCTCATCGACAAGCGCAAGGGCTACTGAGCGTGGTTGTTGGACGGATCCTCAGCGCCCAAGGACAACATCGATTCCCGAAAGCACCAGTTCGAGGTTGGTTCTGGAGAGCTTCCCGGTTCGTTCGGTGAGGTCCGTCTTGTCCAGCGTCACAAGCTGGGAGACGTTGGCGACCGACTCCTTCGGAAGCCCAGTGACGCTCGGCGGCAGAAGCACGTTCCCGGGCGCGGTCGCCCACTTCACGTTGCTTGTCAGGGCAACGCAAACGACGGTCGCGATTCGGCTACGGTTCAGCGCATCTCCTTGTACGACGACCACCGGACGTCGGAAGCCCGGCCCGGAGCCCCTCGCCTCCGGCAGGTCGGCCCACCAAACGTCACCTTGCGCTGTCGTCACCAGTCGCTACGCTTCAGGATGCGGCGGGACGCCGTGCGGACGAACTCATCTACCGGTTCGCTGATCTCGGCCAGCGCTCGGTCCATCGCTTCGGTCACACGGTCAGGGACATGACGGGCCACGTATTCAGCGAGAGCTCGGCTATACACTTCGCTTCGGGAGCGCTTCATCCGCCGTGCCAGCCTCTCCGCCTCTTCGAACACGTCGTCCGGAACGGACACTGCTATTTTCATACCCAGAGTATAACCAATTTGTGCGCCCCGTCAATCGCTCCTGTCCGTCCACGCGCTGCCCCACATCGCGTCACGCGAAACTACGGACTCTCGTCTAACGAGAGGGAGGTTTGATGCTCGGCGGGATGCCGCTGAGACTCGCGAGGACATCGAAGAGAATCGCGAAGTCGTAGTCGCCGAGGCCGAGGCCGCAGGCCATCGTCAGCCATTCCTGAGTCAGCGCGGTCGTCGGCAGCGGCACGCCGACGGCGTGGGCCTGGTCTAGCGCGAGCTGGAGATCTTTCTGGATCATCGGGACGGGGAACCACGCGTCGGTGGGCATGCGGCCGACGACGAACGGCCCCCGGTACTTGACCATCGGCGAGGCGATCACCGACTTCAGCAGCGCTTCTACCGCGACCTCGCGCGCGATCCCCGACTTCTCGGCGAGGATCACCGCCTCGCAAAACGCGAGCATCTGGACCGCGAGCCCGAGATTCGTCGCGATCTTCATCGTCTTGGCGAGACCGAGCGGTCCGACGTGGGTGATCCCGCCTGGGCCCATCGCCAGAAGATACGGACGAACGCGCTCGAGGGCTCCGGCGTCGCCGCCGACGGCGATCGAGGCTTGCCCTTGCTCGACGGTGATCGTGCTGCCCGAGATGGGGGCGTCGAGCATGGCCGCGCCGCGCGCGGCGACGGCCTCGCCGATCTCACGCGTCGCCGCCGGGCTGACCGTGCTCATCTCCACGTAGACGGCGCCGGCCCGGAGCCCGGCCACGATCCCGTCGGCGCCGAAGGCCACGGACCGGAGCGCGGCGTTGTCCGTGACCATGCTGAAGACCACCTCGGACGCTTCGGCGACCTCGCGCGGCGAGTTTGCCAGCCGCATGCCGGCCTCCACGAGCGGCTGGGCTTTCTCACGCGTGCGGTTGTAGCCGACGACCGGATGGTGGGCGTCGAGCAGTCGTCGGGTGAGGCGGCTGCCCATCGCGCCGAGGCCGACGAATCCCAGTGTGGCCATTATCGCGCCTCGGTCACGGCGATGCCCGTGATCTCGACCTTGCAGCGGGGATGGGTGGCTAGCCGCGACACCTCGACGGTGGTCGTCGTGGGGAGGTGACCGCCCAGGTACGAGGCCCACACGGCGTTGAGGTCGTCCTGCTCCCGGACGTCGGTGAGGTATCGCGTCGCCGCGACCAGATCGGACAGTCCGCACCCCGCCGCCTCGAGCGTCTTCTTCAGATTCTCCATGACCAGGACCGCTTGTTCCCGCATCGTCGCCGGCAGGTCGAACTCTTCCTCGCGATGCGGATGGCTGTGATAGACCGCGGCCGCCGTGACGCCGGAGAGAAAGACCAGGTTGCCCCGGCGGACCACGATGCCGGGGGCGTACGGCATGACCACGTCCGTCCGGCGGTCGGCGTGGTGCACGATCGCGATCTCTTTCGTCATGATCTTCCTCGTTTCGGTGGACGGTCGCGCTGCGCGAGGGATGGTACCATGTCCGAGTTCACCATCGTTTCAGGAGGTGCCACCGTCGAATCGTTCGGGGGGCGCGTTGCCGTCGTGACTGGCGGGGCCAGCGGCAT
>JBGPYK010000262.1:0-4534 GCA_041493245.1 Methylomirabilia bacterium
CTCACCGCCAACGGCTTCCTGCTGTTCTTCAAGCTTCCCTTCCTGCACGGGGGGCACTAGCAACATGGGGGGCCTAGCAACGGGCCCCCCAAGCCCCCCAACGCTCGTCGCGCCCCGGCGGAGCCGTGGCGCTCCTCGATTCTCGGACGGGTTCCCAGGGCCCTGTCGGAGTATGGGCGTATAGAGGACCGCCGCGGCTTCGCCGGGGCGGTCCGAACGTTGGGGGTATGGGGGCCATGTCGGGGCCCCCATTTCAGTGATCGGGTACGGGGGGCCATGTCGGGGCCCCCCATGTTGTTAACCCTCACATGTGGATCGCCTGACCGAGCGCGGCCAGCGTGGCTTCGAGGACCGCCTCGGACAGCGTGGGGTGGGCGTGAATCGTGTGCATGATCTCCTCGAGCGTCGCCTCGAGCGTCCGCCCCACGGCGAACTCGTGGATCATCTCGGTCGCCTCCGGGCCGATGATGTGGGCACCGAGGATCTCCCCCGTCGCCTTGTCGGCGACGACCTTCACGAAGCCCTCCGTCTCGCCGAGGGCGACGGCCTTGCCGTTGGCCGTGAACGGGAACTTCCCGACCGTGATCTCCCGCCCGGTCTCACGCGCCCGGGCCTCGCCCAGCCCGATCGACGCGATCTGCGGGCGGCAGTACGTGCACGAGGGGACGTTGCCGTAGTCGACGGGACGTGGATCGCGCCCGGCGATCGCCTCCGCCGCCACCACGCCCTCGGCCATGGCCTTGTGGGCCAGGAGCGGCGGTCCCGCCATGTCGCCGATGGCGTAGACGCCCTTGACCGACGTCTCCATCCGGGGGGAGACGCGTACGAAACCCCGCTCCAGCGCGACGCCGAGGCCCTCCAGGCCGACGTCCTTGACCCGGGCGCTCCGCCCCACCGCCATCAGGACCTGCTCGGCCTCGAAGCGGCCGCCGTCGGTCTCGACGACCACACCGGCACCACCGCGCGTTATCGCGCGCACCTTCACGCCGGTCTTGATCGTGATGCCGCGGCCCCCGAACGTGCGCGCCAGTTGGGCCGACACCTCCGCGTCCTCGAGGGGGACGAGCCGCGGCAGCGCCTCGAGGATCGTCACCTCGGCGCCGTACGTGCGGTAGACGTCGGCGAACTCGACACCGACGGCGCCGGCGCCGATGACGATCAGCGACGCGGGCCGGCGCTCCTGCCGGACGGCGCCGTTGGACGAGATGACCGCCTGCTCATCGATCACGATCCCGGGCAGCGACTTTGGCTCCGAGCCCGTGGCGAGGATCACCGCGCGCGCCTCGATCGTCTCGGTCGCGCCCGCGCCCTGCACCTCCACGGTCGTGGCGGCCTTGAGGACGCCCCGGCCCGGGACGAGCGTGATCTTGTTCTTCCTGAACAGGAACTCGACGCCCTTGGCCATCCGGTCGGCCACGCTCCGGCTGCGCTTGATGGCCGCGGCGTAGTCCGCCCGGACCTCGCCGACGCTGATCCCGAAGTCGGCCGCGCGCCCCACGAGGTGCACGACCTCGGCGTTGCGCAAGAGCGCCTTGGTCGGGATGCAGCCCCAGTTGAGGCAGACGCCGCCCGGGCGGTCGTCCTCGACGGCCGCGACGCTGAGCCCGAGCTGGGCACACCGGATCGCGGCGACGTAGCCGCCCGGCCCCGTCCCCACCACCGCGACGTCGACCTTGTGCGTGGTCACGCGTCGCCTACACGAGCAGACGCAAGGGCTCTTCGAGGAGCCACTTGACGTCTTGCAGGAAGCGCGCGCCCATGGCGCCGTCCATGACGCGGTGATCGCACGAGATCGTGAGCGCCATGCGCCGGCCGACCGTGACGGCGTCGCCCGCGGCGACCGGCACCCGGCGCACGGAGCCGACGGCCAGGATCGCGCCCTCGGGAGGATTGATGATGGCCGAGAAGGCGGCGACGTCGAACATCCCGAGGTTGGAGATGGAGAAGGTCGCCCCCGACAGCTCGTTGGCGCGGAGCTTCCGCACCCGCGCCCGCTCGGCGAGGTCGCGCGCCTCGACGGCAATTTGCGTGAGCGACTTGGCCTGACAGTCACGCAGAACGGGGGTGATGAGACCCTCGTCGAGGGCGACGGCGATCCCGATGTGCGCGCGACGATGGACGCGGATCGATTCGCCCTGGAACGAGGCGTTGACCCCGGGATGCCGCAGCAAGCTCAGCGCGCACGCCCGGATGACGAGGTCGTTAACGGAGATCTTCGGCTGTCCTTCCAGCGCGTTCAGCGCCTCGCGCAGCTCCCACGCCGGGTCCATCGCCACTTCGCTGGTGACGTAGAAGTGGGGCACCGGCGCCTTTGCGAGCGGCATCCGCTTGGCGATGATCGCGCGCATCTGCGAGAGCGCCACGTCCTCGTACTCGGGACCCGCCGCCGTGACAGGCGCCGGGGCGACCGCGACGGGGCGCGCGACGGCCGCGGCCTCTACGTCCCGCCGGACGATGCGCCCCCCCGGGCCGCTGCCCGGGATCACGCGCAGGTCGACGCCCGACTGCGCGGCGATCTTCTTCGCGAGCGGCGACGCCTTCACCCGCTGTCCCGCGGACGTCGCCATCACGACGGCCGGCGGGGCCGCGGCGGCGACCCGAGGGGTCGGGGAGGAGGCGACGGCGGAAGCGGCGGCGAGCGTGGGTGCCGGCGCGGGCACAAGCATGCCCGAGATGTCCTCGTTGGCCTCCGCGATGATCCCGATCAGCGCGCCGACGGGCGCGACCTCACCGGCCTGGACGATGATCTTGCGCAGGAGGCCCGCCCCGAAGGCCTCCATTTCGATGTCGGCCTTGTCCGTCTCGACCTCGGCCAGGATGTCGCCGCCCTGGACGCGGTCGCCCTCCTTCTTCAGCCACTTGATGACCTTGCCGGTTTCCATCGCCTCGGACAGCTTCGGCATCACCACCTTGGTCATGGCCATGATCAGCTCCCGCCGGCGTCGCAGACGTTGCGGATGGCCTCGATGATCCTCTCCTTCGACGGCGTCTTCTCCCGCTCGAGGTTCCGGGCGTAGGGCATGGGCGCGCTGGCGCCGGTGACGCGCTCGACCGGCGCGTCGAGGTCGTCGAAGGCCTGCTCGGTGATGAACGCGGCGATCTCCGAGCCCATCCCTGCGAAGCCGGCGCCCGCCTCGACGACGACGCCGCGGTGGGTCTTGCGCACCGACCCGACGATCGTGTCGGTGTCCATCGGCCGGAGCGTCCGGGGGTCGACAATCTCCACGGAGATGCCCTCCTTGGCCAGCTCCTCCGCCGCCTCCATCGCCCGGTACATCATCCCCATGTACGCCACCACGGTCACGTCGGTCCCCTCGCGGCGCACGATCGCCTGTCCGAGGGGGATCAGGAAGTCGGGATCGTCGGGCACCTCGCCCTTCACGGCGTAGAGGGTCTCCGACTCGATGAAGACCACGGGGTTGTCGTCGCGGATCGAGGACTTGAGAAGCCCCTTGGCGTCCGCCGGCGTGGACGGCCGCACCACTTTGAGGCCGGGCACATGATAAAAATAGCTTTCCATCGACTGTGAATGCTGCGCGGCGAGTTGGTGCGCAGGGCCGCCCGGTCCGCGGATCACGATCGGGATGTGGTACTGGCCGCCCGACATGTAATACAGCTTCGCCGCTGAGTTCACGATCTGGTCGAGGGCGAGCAAGGCGAAGTTGAAGGTCATCATCTCGACGACCGGGCGGAGCCCCACCATGGCGGCCCCGATGCCCACGCCCGTGAAGCCGGACTCGGCGATCGGCGTGTCGACGATGCGCCTGGAGCCGAACTCCTTGAGGAGGCCCTGCGTCACCTTGTACGCGCCTTCGTAGAGGCCGACCTCCTCGCCGATGACGAACACCCGCTCGTCGCGGTGCATCTCCTCGCGGAGGGCCTGGTTCAACGCCTCGCGATAGGTCATCATCGCCATCGCTCAGTCCCCCTTGAAGATGTCGGTGAGAAGCCACTCGGCGGGGGGCTCCGGGGACGCGTCGGCGAAGGCAACGGCCTCGTCGACCAGGTCGTTGACGTCCTTCTCGATGGCGCGCAGGTCGGCGTCCGTGAGGACACCGGCCCGCGTCGTCCGGTCGCGGAAGAGCACGATGGGATCGCGGAGCTTCTCCCGCTCGACCTCCTCCTTGGTGCGGTACACGGCGCCGGCGGGATCCCGCATCGAGTGCCCGCGGAAGCGATACGTCCGCGCCTCGATGAGCGTCGGCGTCCGCTCCCTCCGCGCCCGCGCCACCGCCCGGCCCACGACCTCGCGGATGGCGAGGACGTCCATGCCGTCGACGGGCTCACACGCCATGTTGTAGGCGCGGCCGAACTTCCAGATTTCGGTCTCCGCGAGCGCGCGCTCGAGCGACGTTCCCATGGCGTAGCGGTTATTCTCGCAGAGGTAGATCACGGGCAGCTTCCACAGCGCCGCGAGATTCATGGACTCGTGGAACTCGCCCTCGGGCACCGCCCCGTCACCGAAGTAGCAGACGACGACCTGGTCACCGCCTTGGTACTTGATGGCGAAGCCCACGCCGGTGGCCAGCGGCAG
>JBGPYK010000419.1:0-3326 GCA_041493245.1 Methylomirabilia bacterium
GAGTCGGCGATCGTCGTGACCAGGAACGGCAAGCCTGTCGCGTTGTTGACATCGATCCTGGAAGGTGACGATCTCGACAGCCTGCTCCTGACTCACGATCGCCGGTTCATCCGGCTTCTGGCGCAGGCGCGCGAACGGGTGCACTCAGGCCGTTACCTGACCAACGAGCAGTTCTGGCGGGAACTGCGACGCCGGAGGACTCGACGCGGCACGCGACCGCCGGCGCGCCGGGCAAGAACGGTGGGGCGGTAGGCGGCGTCTCCAGCTCCTCACCCGAGCATGGCCAGGGCCTGTTCCAGGGTGCGGACGCGCGCGTACATCTTCATCGAGGTGTCGAGGCTGTAGGCGTGGGCCTTGGTATCGCCGCCCCAGCAGCACTCGCGGACGACCACGGTGTCGAGGTCCATGCTGAAGGCCTCGCGGACACTGGTCTCGACGCCGCGATTGGTCGCGCCGCCGCCGATCACCAGCGCGGTGCGGCGGAGCATGCGCAGCAGCTCGGCCACCCCGGTGCCGTAGAACGCGCTGGGGCGGCGCTTGAGGTACACGTAGTCCAGGGGCCGAGGAGCAATCTCCTCCGGGAAGCCGGCCTCCGGCGTGCCCTCGATGCCGTTGGTGAGCGACGGCACCTCCGTCTCGACGCTGAGGTCGGTGGGCAGCAGCACGACGTCGGCGCCGTCCGCCCGGCTGACCGGGGTCGTGTAGATGATGGGCATGGCGCGCGCGCGGCACGCGCCGATCAGGGCGACCCAGGCGTCGAGGACGGGCCGCATGGCCGCGCGCCGCGCGGGATCGGCGGGGGTCAGGGCCCGGCGGCAGGCGTCGTAGACAATCAGGGCGGCGCGCGCGGTGTCGATACGGTCGGGCGTGGCTCTCGTATTCATGGCCTGGATTCTAATCCGAAAGCGCCCCTCGTCCTTGACGTGCCGTCGTCATGGACCCAAGATGTCACGGGCGCCTGAGTCGGTAGAAGAGAGACGATGCGCCATGCGAGGTGATCCGATGACAGAGACGAAGTCCGGCCGCGCGCACCTCATTGCCGGTGGTTTTCCGCCTGGATCACTGGCCGGGCACGACCAAGACTATGCCCGTCTGCGGTTGCTCGGGCTCCTGGCGGAGCAGGACGTTCCCGCCTCCCTCGCCAATGATTTTGCGGACGTCGAGAAGTGGCTGCCCGTGAGCCGGTTGCTGATCACCTACGTGGCGGGGCCGTACCCCGACGCCGCGCAGTGCCGCGCCATCCAGCGCTGGCTGGAAGCGGGCGGCCACTGGCTTGGCTTGCACGGCACCAGCGGCGGCCGCGCCGAGCGGGTGGAAGGCTCGCGGCAGCGCCGCACCGTCAAGACCGAGCACCACGCGCTGCTCGGGAGCTACTTCCTGACTCACCCGCCGATCTGCAAGATTCACGTCGACGTGAACGCCGGCAACACGCCCCTGACGCGAGGGCTCGGCGCGTCCTTCGACGTCGAGGACGAGCCGTACTTCATCGAGCTGCAGGATCCGGGTTCGACGCGAATATTGCTGACCGCGGACTACGGCCCGGGCGCCATCTCCCCCACGATCGGGACCCTCTATCCCTCGGACACGTCGTTGCGGCCCGACGGCAAGACCCGCGTGCTCGGCTACACCCGTGAGATGGGCAAGGGCGGCGTCACGTACTTCGCGCTCGGCCACTGCCACAACCCCGCCATCCGCGCGACCCGGGCCGTCGACCCTACGGACACAACGCCGCTGACCTTTCGAGGCTCGTGGGAGACCGACGCGTTCATCACGCTGCTACGCAACGCGATCGCCTGGGGTGTGGGAGACTAATCGGAACTACCATGACGATGGCGGGCGGGATGGCGTTGTAACTGTAGGGCGGGGGCGTGTCCCCCGCCGCTTCTAACCGCCGGGAGACGGCACCCGGCGGGGGACAAGCCCCCGCCCTACAGCTACAGCCGACTTTCGAGGAGCGCCACGGCTTCGCCGGGGCGTGACGAGCGTTTGGGGGGCTTGGGGGGTCCTTTCGAGGCCCCCCATGTAAACAGGAGGGAATATGACCCAGCCGGTGACGATGCAGATCTTTTCCGACTACGTCTGACCCTGGTGCTATCTCAGTACCGTGCGTATTGAGAAGCTCAAGGCCGAGCACAACGTGAAGGTCGAGTGGGTGCACTTTCCCCTGCACCCGGACACGCCGGCGGAAGGGCGCGCGCTATCCGCCCTGTTCGGCGGGCGCGACGCGGACAGGCAAGCCAGGCACGCGCAGATGAAGGCGCGCATGGCGACCGAAGGTCTCCCCTACGGCGACCGCACGATGACGTACAACAGCCGCCTCGCCCAGGAGCTGGGCAAGTGGGCGGACACGCAGCCGGGCGGCGAGGCCCTGCACGACGCGATGTTCCGCGCCTACTTCGTCGAGACGCGCGACATCTCCCAGCCCGCGGTGCTGCTCGACATCGCGCAGCAGGTGGGCCTGTCGGCCGACGGCGCGCGCGAGGTGCTGGAGAAGCGCACGTTCAAGGATGCCGTCGACGCGGACTGGCAGCTCTCGCACCAGTACGGAATCACGGGCGTGCCGACGTTCGTGGTCGGTCGCCACGGCGTCGTCGGCGCGCAGCCCTACGAAGCGCTAGAGCAGCTCGTGCAGAAGGCCACGGCCGACGGACCCTCGGCCTAGGCGTCGATCCGACCCACAAGGAGTTGATCACGATCGAGGCGCCCGTGGCGAGCGAACCGGGCCAGCGACGACGTTCCAACGCATGAAGGTCGGCGTGATCTTTCCCCAGACGGAGTGCGGGACCGACGTCGGGGCCATCGGCGAGTTCGTTCGGACCGTCGAGGCGATGGGCTTCGACCACCTCTTTGTGGCCGACCACGTCCTGGGTGCCGATCCAAGGTTCCACTCCCACCCGTCGCTGGCCGCCTACTCGCACGAGGCCGTGGTCCACGAGGCGCTGACGTTAATGGCCTACCTCGCGGCCGTCACCCGCCGGCTCACGCTGGCCACCGGCATCCTGATCCTCCCGCAGCGGCAGACGGCGCTGGTGGCCAAGCAGGCGGCCCAGATCGATGTGCTGAGCGGCGGTCGGTTACGCCTCGGCATCGGCGTGGGCTGGAACGCCGTCGAGTACGAGGCCCTCAACGAGACCTTCGAGAACCGCGGTCGCCGCAGCGCAGAACAGGTCGCGGTCCTGCGCGCGCTGTGGACCCAGGAGGTCGTAGACTTCCGAGGCGAGTTCCACCGGATCAGCCACGCCGGGCTCAACCCCATGCCCATCCAGCGGCCGATCCCCGTCTGGTTCGGCGTGGGGAGCCGCGACCATTCGGTGCCGCCCGACGCA
>JBGPYK010000048.1:0-10706 GCA_041493245.1 Methylomirabilia bacterium
ACAGAGGCCGCTCTCCGCGAGGGGCGCGGCAATCTCGTCCAGCGAGGGAAAGTACGCATCGGGAAAGATGTACTTGGTGATCCACGGGTTGGGCGGCGCCGCCACCTGGCGCCCGATCGTGTGCAGCACGCCGATCCCGCCATCGCGGAGCAGGCGCGCGGTGTGCCGGAAGTATTCGGGGTAGTTCCGCACACCGACGTGCTCGAACATCCCGATACTGGCGATGGCGTCGTAGCCGCCGCGCTCGTCGAGCTGCCGGTAGTCCCGGAGCTCGATGGCAATCCGGTCGCTCACTCCGTGGGCGGCGATCCGTCGCCGTGCCTCCTGCTCCTGGCCGGTGCTCAGCGTGACGCCGAGGCCGCGCGCCCCATAATGCGTGGCCGCGTGGAGGAGAAACCCGCCCCAGCCGCAGCCGATGTCGAGAAGGCGCGCCCCCTCGCGGAGGTGGAGCTTCGTGCAAATGTGGCGAAGCTTCCGCTCCTGCGCGGTGTCGATGTCCTCCTCGGGGTTTCGGAAATACGCGCACGAGTAGACCATCTCCTTGCCCAGCCACAGCTTGAAGAAGTCGTTACCCAGGTCGTAGTGAACGGCGATGTTGCGTCTCGCCTGCTCCAGCGGATTCACCCGCCGCCAGCTCAGCAGGGCAAGCTTCAGCTTTTCACGCAGGTCGAGCGCGAACGTCTCGGGGCCGCAGACGTACATCAGCCGCAGGAGCCGCTGGAGGTCGCCCTCCACCGCGATGGCGCCCGACACGTACGCTTCGCCGAAGCGCACGTCCAGGTTGCCCACCAGGCCCCGGCAGACCGCTTCGTCCTTCAGGTGGAGGACGAACTCCTCAGGACCGGTCCCATAGCGCACGGAGTCGCCGTCCCAGAATCGGACGGTGAAGGACGCCCCGGTGATCTGGGACAGGATGCGGTGGACGAGCCGCTTGGTGTTCACCGTGCGCTCCCCGCGGCGGAGGCCACGGGACGGAGCCGCCCGTCGCGCACGGCCGCCTCCACCGCGTCGATGGGAACGCGACGGCCGCTCACCGGGTGCACGAGCGTGTGGGCGTCGGCGTAGAGACGAGGCGTGCGGAAGACGAGCACCAGGGACCGCCAGTGGGACGGGGCCAGGTAGCGGTCAGGCGCGTGCCGGGAGAGGCTCTGGCGCACCAGCGGATAGTAGCGCGGGCTCATCGACGGGAACAGGTGGTGCTCAACGTGGTGGCTGAAGTTGAAGAACAGAACATCGAAAACCTTGAGGGTGGAGACGCTCATGGTGGTGCTGAGCGAGTCGGGCCCGTCCGCGAGCCGCCGGAGCATGTGGTTGGTCACGACGTAGGACATCATGATGCAGTTGACCATCACCATCGGGATGACCACGGCGAAGAGCGTGCCGCGCGGACCCGCCCAGACGCACACCGCGATCCAGAAGGCCATCATCACGGCGCTGTCGAGGAGGGCGCGCCGCCGGTTGAGCCGGCGGAACGGGGGCCGAAAGCTGTTGACCCAGAGCACACCGTGCGATTGCAAGGTGAAGAACGTGGGGAGATACAGGACACTGAGCCAGTGGCCCGACCCCGGGAAGAACCTGGCCAAGACCTGGCTGAACCGGCGCTGGGTGAACTCTTCCAGCGTGCCGAAGGTGTCGGGATCGTGCTCGGGCAAGTTCGTGTGGGCATGGTGGGCGTGGTTGTGCCAGACCATCCAGAGGTGCGGCGAGAGGGCGTAGACGAGGCACGTGACGTAGAGGACGGCTTCCTGCAGCCGGCGCGACCGGACGACCGCGCCGTGTCCCACTTCGTGCCCGAAGAAGAACAGGCTCGCGTAGAGGCTGCCGACGGTCAGGGACCCGGCAAGCGCCAGGAACCACGGCAGCGGGACCACCACGAGAGCCACGCTGCCCCCGGCGATGAGCGCGACCAGCGGGACTCCCAGGAGGAGTCGCCACGGATGGAGCACGAAGGCTTCCGCCGGCAGGTCGGCCCGCAGGCGCGCCTTGAGCGCACGTTCACTGTCCACTGCTCGACTCCCTACGCTCACGTTCACGTCTCGCTCGGCGGTCGCGCCGCGGAGGCAGAATAGACGAAGACCGTCGGCGCGGCAAGACGCCATGGCCGCCGTGGTTCCGGACCAGGCATCAGGGGACGAATACGTTAGCGTCCGCGCCTGCGGCGCCTTCTTGCGGCAGTTCTTCCTGGTGATCCCGGTGTACCCTGCCCCGGCTTCTTGCCGAAGCCACGGCTGCACTCGTTGCAGAATGTTTGTGCTTCATCCTTGAGTTCCCGCTTGCACGTTGCGCACTTGACCATGGCCGTCCTCCATCACGCGAAATTGCCCAGTCCTCGCCCGCGATCCCGCCTCCCACCGGGTCCCATCACCGGGACCGTCGGCCAGCGCTCCCACGCATGCTCGTGATGGCGCCACTTCGCCGGCATAGTTCTCGGCTCAGCCGAGGACGATTCGGACGCGATGGGTTTTTTGGTCATCGACGAGCCTGATGCTGAGCTCGCCGTCGAGGGAGACACCATCGACCTCCACTGACGACACCCCCCGGGACACACCCCGCGGGTTCTCCACGACGATATCGTAACGCGCGGAGCGATAGCGGAACACCATTTCGAAGCCGCGCCACGCATGCGGGATACACGGGTCGACCACGAGCCGCGCGCCACGCAGCCGGAACCCGAGCATCGACTCCAGCCCAGCCCGATACATCCAGCCCGCGGATCCCGTGTACCACGTCCAGCCCCCGCGGCCGACGTGCGGGGGCTCGGCGTAGACGTCCGCCGCGACGACGTAGGGCTCGACCTTGTAGCGTTGAACGCCCGCTTCCGTGCGGGCGTGGTTGATCGGATTCAACATCGCGAAGAGCTCGGCCGCCTTGTCGCCGTCGCCGAGCGCCGCGAAGGCGATCGCCGACCAGATCGCCGCATGCGTGTACTGCCCGCCGTTCTCCCGCACGCCGGGCACATACCCCTTGATGTAGCCGGGCTCCAGGGCCGTGTCGTCGAACGGCGGCGTAAAGAGTAACACGAGGCCGTCGGCGCGACGCACGAGGTACTCGTCGACCGCGGCCATGGCGCGCGCTCGGCGTACCGGGTCGGCCGCCGCCGAGATCACGCTCCAGGACTGCGCGATCGAATCGATGCGGCAGGCGTCGTTGACGGTTGAGCCGAGCGGCGTCCCATCATCGAAGTAGGCGCGCCGATACCAGTCGCCGTCCCACGCCTCGCGTTCGAGCGACTCCTTCAGCGCGCCCACGTGCCCACGCCATCGCTCGGCGCGCTCGCCCTCCCCGCGCGCGTCGGCCAGCGGCGCCCATTCGGACAGCACGACGTGAAGGAACCACCCCAGCCAGACGCTCTCGCCCTTCCCTTCGGCGCCCACCTCGTTCATCCCATCGTTCCAATCCCCGGTGCCCATCAGAGGCAGGCCGTGAGCCCCGGCCGTCAGGCTGTGGTCGAGGGCGCGCGCGCAGTGCTCGAAGAGCGTGCCCCGTTCTTCGGACACGCGTGGCTCGAAGTACGACACGGGCTGTCCGACCACGAGCTTCGGTCCATCGAGGAAGGGAACGATCTCGTCGAGGACGGCGCCATCGCCGGCGACCTCGACATACTGGGCGACGACGTACGGGAGCCAGAGCAGGTCATCGGAGATCCGCGTTCGGACGCCGCGACCGCTGGGCGGGTGCCACCAGTGCTGGACGTCGCCCTCGACGAATTGCCGCGCCGCGGCCTGGAGCACATGCTGCCGCGCCAGCTCGGGCTCGGCTACCGCGAGCGCCATCACGTCTTGAAGCTGATCGCGAAACCCGTACGCGCCGCTGGCCTGATAGAACGCCGACCGCGCCCAGACCCGGCACGCCAGCGTCTGGTACAGCAGCCAGCGGTTGAGCAAGATGTCCATGGAGCGGTCCGGCGTCTTGACCTGCACCGTGCCGAGCACCTCGTCCCAACGCTCGCCGACAGCCCGCAAGACCGCCGCCACGTCACGGGTCCGGTAGCGAACGATCAGCTCCCTCGCCTGCTCGGCGCTCGCCGCCTCGCCGAGGAAGAACACGACCTCCGCGCGGCCTCGAGCGGGCAGCTCGATCGTCGCCTGGAGCGCACTGCACGGATCGAGGCCGGCACCGACCCGTCCCGAGAGCCGGTCTCGTCGCGCGAGCGCCGCCGGATGATCCGGCGTGCCGTTCCGCCCGAGAAATTCCGTCCGGTCGGCGGTCCACGCCGTCTGCGTCCCGCCGAGGTCGGCAAACGCGACGCGCGCACCGAACTCGCGGCTCCACACGTTCCGCGCGAACATCGCGCCCGTCTTCCCGTCGATCTCGGTGACGACGAACGGCGCCCCGGCGCTCCGCGACACGCCGAGGACCCATTCGACGTATGCGGTCACGGACAGCCGCCGGGTCCGACCCGACGCGTTCGTCAGAGTAAGACGCGAGATCTTGATGGAGTCGTCGAGTGGCACGAGCTGCAGCAGCTCGAGCGAGACGCCGTGCGAGACGTGTTCGAAGCGAGTGTACCCCTGCCCATGCCGGATGACGTAGGGCGACGTCCCCTCGCGAATCGGGAGCGCTGTGGGCCCCCACAGATCTCCCGTCTCTTCGTCCCGGACGTAGATCGTCTCGCTCGGTGGGTCGCTGACGGGGTCGTTCGACCAGGCGGTGAGCTGGTTCTCGCGGCTGTTGACCGACCACGTGTACCCCGAACCCGACTCGGAGACCTGAAAGCCGAAGCTCGGGTTCGCGATCACGTTGATCCACGGCGCGGGCGTCCACCGCCCCTCGCCGAGGATCGTCACGTACTCGCGTCCATCCGCCTCGAACCCGCCGAGGCCGTTGAAGAACTCGAGAGCCGGCTGCGGGATCGCCACCACCGGCGCCGGCTTCGTCGCCGCCGGCCGCCGTGGCTGAGCGACCGGCGCGGCGTCGAGTCGCTGCGCACGCGTCATCTGCTCGGCCAGCGTCCCGCGCCGGCTGGACAGCACCGCGCGCGCCGCGGCCTGGAGCACGTCACGTTGCGCCGTCGTCACACGGTCCGCGCGGAAGATATACACCGTCCCGCCCGGGCCGTGCCCATCATGAGGTCCCGCTGACTGGCTCGTACGCACGAGTGTCTCCAGCAACGACTGCAGATCCTGAACGTAGGACGGCGCGCGCTCGTTCAGGATGACCAGGTCGACCGCGAGCTGCTTCATCCGCCAGTACTCGTGGGCGCGGAGGACCTGCCGCACGATGCCCACGTCCTCGGGCTCGTCGATCTGAACCAGCACGATCGGAAGGTCGCCCGATATCCCGTGAGCCCACAGCGCCTCGGGACCGCCCGTGTGACGCACGAGAAGGTCCGGGGAGGACCGCAGCGTCCGATCCGAGTAGAGCACGCGGGTGGCGAGGCTCTGGAAGAGGTGTGCCTCGTCGGGACCGATGCCGAGGTGGTGCAGTTGAACCTGCGCCTGCGTCCACGCCAGCGTCGCGGCGCGGTCGAACGTCGCCGTATCGCGATACTTCTCGGCGAGACCGAGGGCCTCCGCGCGCGACGACGCGACGAGCGTCGAGAAGGCGACGCGCACGGTGACGCCCGGCGGAAGCCGTACGCGGCGGCGAAGGCTCACGATGGGATCGAGCACCGCGCCGACCGTGTTGGAGAGGGGCTGGCCGTCGATCACCGCGGCCGGGGTGCGGATCCCGCGGCCGCGGCCGAGGAACCGGGCGCGATCAGTCTCCCATTGCAGTTCACCAACCGTCTCGCCTTCGACGACCGCCACGTGGGCCAGCCAGACCTGGGCCTCGCCGCGTGACCGCGGCCGGCGTGTCGCCAGCAGCGTGTCGAGTTCGGGGACGCACTCCGTCTCCACGTTCAGGTTGGAAAATGCCGGATGGGCCGCGTCCGCCGCGGGCGGGGCCAGCACGACTTCGGCGTACGATGTGAGCTCGACCTCCCGGCTCTTCGTCCCGAAATTCGTGAGGGAGACGCGACGCACCTCGGCATCGTCCTCCGGCGACACGATCACCTGGAGCGTGGTGCCGATGGCGCCGTCTCGCCGGACGATCTCCGCCCGATCCTCGGAGAACGTGACCTCGTAACTGTCCGGCTCGCCTCCGCGCGGCTGGTAGCCGGCCGACCAGCTCTCGCCACTGTCGACGTCGCGAAGAAACACGTAGGTTCCCCACGCGTCGCGCGTGACGTCTTCCCGCCACCGGGTGATCGCGAGATCGCGCCAGCGGCTGTATCCCGAGCCCGCCGTCGTCAGCATCACCGCGTATCGTCCGTTCGAGAGCAGATGGGTGCGCGGCGTCGCGCTGTGCGGCGAGGTGAAGTGCCTTTCGACCGGCGGAATGAACTCGCGCACGTCACCGACGGCCTGCACCTCTTCGGAACGCGGCCGGGCGACCGCCACGTCACGCGGGGTCCGTTCCTGCAGCAGCAGCTCGGTGGCCTGGACGATGGGCTCGGCATGGAAGCGCGCGCGCATCGCGCCGTCGTGGAGGGCGTTCGCGATCGCGACGACCACCATGCCCTGGTGGTGCGCCATGTAGGCGCGAACCACCGCGAGGTCGGCAGCCTCCGGAAGCCGGGGCGCGGTGTAGTCGACAGCCTCATAGAAGCCGTAGGCGCCACTGGCCCCGGCGGCCGCCAGGCGCCGGAAGTTTCGAACCGCGGCCGTCGGATCGATCATCGCCGCCAGTGCCGTCGCATAGGGCGCGATCACGACGTCCTCGCTGAGTCCGCGGCGCAGCCCGAGCCCCGGCACACCGAAGCTCGAATACTGGTAGGTCATCTCCAAATCCCGCGCGTTGTAGGCTGACTCCGACACACCCCACGGCACGCCGAGCTCGGCGCCATAGGTGATCTGCCGGCCCACCACGAGCCGGGAGGTCTGCTCGAGCAGGCTTCCCACCGGCGCGCGCATGACGAGCGCCGGCATCAGGTATTCGAACATTGATCCCGACCAGGACACGAGCACCGAGTCCTGTTCTACCGGCGTGAGGGCCCGGCCCAGCCGGAACCAGTGCGAGACGGGGACGTCGCCCTTCGCGATCGCGACGAAGCTCGCGAGACGGGCTTCCGATGCGAGGAGGTCGTACCGACCGGGGTCGAGGCTGCCGTCCGTGACGCGGTACCCGATCGCCAACAACTTCCGCATGGGATCGAAAAGAAAGCCGAAGTCCATGGCGCCGACCATCGCCCGCGCGCTCCGGGCGAGGACCGTGAGACGACGAACAAGGGTGTCGGGCATGTCGAGGTCGCGCACGTGGCTTTCGACCGTGGCGCAGAGCGCCTCCGCCCAGACGAGGACGTCCGTCTGTGCGCTCTGAGGATCTTCGTCGACCAGCGCTCGCGCGATGCCCACCACCGTCTGAGCGTGTGCGTTCAGCGCCGCGAGCCGAGAGACCCACTCGGAGGAATCGTGCAGGGGTTCCCGGACTGCCGCCGTGACGGCGTCGAGCGCCGCGTCCAGACGCCCGCCCATGACGACGCGCGGGCGGGCATCGCCGGCCGCCACGACGGTCGCGAGCCGGACGAGCAGCGCGGTGTCTTCGATCCCGGCGAGTGCCGCGCGGTCGAGGAGCGGGCGGTCGATCATCTCCTCACAGGCGTGCCCGAGCGCGATGAGATGACCGGCGAGATTTCCGCTGTCGACCGACGACACGTACTTCGGGTCGAGAGGACGGCAGTCCTTCGTGTCGTACCAGTTGTAGAAGTGGCCGCGGAAGCGCTCGAGGGCGTGCATCGTCTCGAGCGTGGCCTCGAGACGCTCGACGACGTCGACCGTCCCGAGCCAGCCGAAATCGCGCGCGGCCACCGTGGACAGCACATACAGCCCGATGTTCGTGGGCGAGGTACGATGCGCCACCACCGGGCTCGGCGTTTCCTCGAAGTTGTCGGGCGGCAACGCGTGGTCCTCGGGACCGACGAACGTCGCGAAGAACCGCCACGTTCGACGGGCGATCAACCGGAGCGCTCGGGCATCCGCCGACGAGAGCGGCGGGGTGCTCGCCGTGCTCCGCGGCACGCTGATCCATCGAGCCACCGCGGGCGACGCGAGCCACAGCATCAGAAAGGGCAGCGCTGCGGGCCAGGCCTCCGGCCGCCTCCACGCGACGGCCACCGCCGCGGCGGCGGCGAGCGCGACCCCGCCGCCCATTCGACGGCAGAAGCCACGGAGATCGAGACGGAGACCGGCTTTCGCCTGCGCCGCGGTCACCCATTCCAGCAGCCGGCGATGGGTGACGTACACGCGGACGAGCGTCCGCACGATCGCATCACTCATCAGCCAGGCCTGGTGCGTCAGCATCGTGATCGTGAGGCCGATCTGCGAAGCGGCCACGACGACGTCTCGGCCGACCGCGCGGGTATGGCTGCGCTTCGAGATGCCGTGCCGGTGAGGGATCAATCCGCTGAGCACCGGCAAGAGCGAGGGCACGCCGATGGTGGCCAGGACGAACGCGCTCCACACCGCGGGCGACGTGTCCGGCACTAGCCACGCGACCACCAGGGTCAGAAAGGCGGCCGGCGCCGACACCGTGCGACGCAGGTTGTCCAGCATCTTCCAGCGCCCGATCACCGGGATTCGGGTGCCGAGAATCCACGGAAGCAACTGCCAGTCGCCGCGGGCCCATCGATGATGGCGCGCCGCCGCGACCCCGTAATGCGATGGCGCGTTCTCGAACAGCTCGACGTCGGTGACGAGGCCGGCACGCGCGAACACGCCCTCGAACAGATCATGGCTCAGCAGCGCGTTGTCCGGCACCCGTCCCGCGAGCGCCGCCTCGAACGCGTCCACGTCGTAGATGCCTTTGCCGGTGTATGAGCCTTCGCCCCACAGATCCTGGTACACGTCGGACACGGCCGCCGCGTAGGGGTCGATGCCGGCCGGGCCGGACGACAGACGTTGGAACAGCGAGCCGTCGCGTCCGGGGAGCGGCGGCGTGACTCGCGGTTGAAGCACCGCGTATCCTTCGACGACGCGCCGCTCTCCGGGGTCGAACCCCGGCCGATTGAGGGGGTGCGCCATCGTGCCGACCAGCCGATCCACCGCGCCTCTGGGCAATCCCGTGTCGGCGTCGAGGGTGATGACGTAGCGGACGCCGGAGGGCGCCACGGCGCCCGTGGGCACGAAGCTGGTGTCCGTGGCCCCTCGCAGGAGGCGATTCAGCTCGTGAAGCTTGCCGCGCTTGCGCTCCCACCCCATCCACGTCCGCTCGCTCTCGTTCCAGAGCCGCCGGCGGTGAAAGAGAAGGAAGCGCTCGCCGCCATCCGGCGCGGCGCCGTGGCGCCGGTTCAGACGCGCGATCCCCTCGCGCGCCGCCCCCAGAGTCTCGTCGTCACCCGGCATGCTCTCCGTGGGCGCATCCAGCCAGTCGGAGAGAATAGCGAAGCGAAGATCGCCGTCTGGATTCGCCAGGTAATGCACTTCGAGCCGCTCGATCTGCCCCACGACTTCGGCGCCGTCGGTCAACACCATCGGCACGACGATCATGGTCCGCAGGTGCGGCGGCACGCCGTCGCGTAGCTCGAGCCGAGGCAGCACTCCCGGCGTGACGAGCGCGGCGACGCTTCGATTCAGCAGGGCGATCGCCAGGTCCGAGGCCGGGACGACGGCCAGAAGCGCGAGCACCAACAGGCTCACCGGTCCAACGCCGGATGCGCCGGCCGCGAGGAGGGGCAGCGCCAACAGGCAGCCACTGAGGACGGCGATCGTTCCCAGATATCCGGCCGTCGCCGCCGCCACGTAGGCGCGAAGCAGCCGGCGCATGGCCGGCGCTCGGTAGCCAAGCGCCAGCTCGAAGGCCAGGCGCCCGGGGCCGATGAGATAGAAGCCGGGATCGTTCCGCCGGTCGTCGTGCACCTCCGCGCGGCGCGTGTGAGCCACGGACGCGCGCGCGACTTCCAGCTCGGGGCGGCCCGAGCCCCGAGCGAGCTCTTCGACCGCGTGCCGGTAGCCGTCGCGGGTCGCGAAGTCCATGGCCAGGTAGTTTGGTCCCCCTTGCAGCACTTCGTCGACGAGGCTGACGGTCTCGAAGAACTCCGCCCAGTCCAGCGCGGACATCAGGCTCATGCTCATGATCACGTTGCGGACGGTCACGTTCATCGCGGCCTGCCGCTGATGCTCGACGCGGACGATGTCGTCGGAGGTCGTCCCCTGCGCCGCCAGTCGTTGATCGAGCCAGAGGAGGGCCGGAGTCACCGCGCGATCTTGCTCCCGCAGCCGCTGCACGAGCTGCACCGCGAAGGCGGTCACCAGCGGGCCGCGCTCGAATCGCCCGAGGCCCCGCGCCGTCGGCGCAACGGCACCGTCGCCAACGCCGAGCAGGTCGTCCGCCAGGGCGTCGGCCTCCTGGCGCGCCGCTCGCCCGCGGACGATGCTCTCCGCCAGGCGCCGAAGATTCTCGACGAGCACGACGCGCAGCGTGATCGCCACCGCCCACAGCTCGCCGATGGTCAGCGGCTCCACGCGCTGGTAGGCGTGCAGGAACCGCCGGAGCCAGTCGGGATCGAACCGGCTATCGGTATGGGCCACGAACGCCCAGGCGATTCCGTAGACGCGCGGATAGCCGGCGAGCGGTCCCTCGGCCAGCTTGGGCAGCTCCCGATAAAATGCGGGCGGCAGGTCATCCCGGATCTCGCGCAGCTGTTCGTCCACGACGTGGAAGTTGTCGACGAGCCATTCCGCCGCCGGAACGATCGCGCGCTCCTCACGGATGGCGTTGGCGATCAC
>JBGPYK010000065.1:0-9467 GCA_041493245.1 Methylomirabilia bacterium
ATCAGCCGCGGTCCCGGCTCCACCTGTACCTCGATCCGCGCGAGGGTCGCCCGGCGGTCCACCACGAGCTGGTATTGCGGGAGCAGGTCCTCCACGTCCAGCAGCGCGGCCTCGATCTCCGCGGGGTACACGTTGACCCCCTTGATGATCAACATATCGTCGGAGCGGCCTTTCAGTCGCGCGATTCGTGCCGACGTCCGGCCGCAGCGGCAGGGCTCGAGGGTGAGTGCGGTGATGTCACCGGTGCGATAGCGGATCATGGGGAGCGCGCGCTTGCTGAGCGTCGTCAACACCAGCTCGCCTTGGCGCCCGGCTTCGAGGCACTCCCCGCTCGCCGGGTCGACGACCTCGGGCAGGAAGTGGTCGTCGGCCACGTGAAGACCGTCGCGCGCCTCGCACTCCCCCGCGACACCCGGGCCGATGATCTCGGACAGCCCGTAGATGTCGACGGCGGAGCATCCGAGGCCCGTCTCGATCGCCCGGCGGATGCCGTCGGTCCACGGCTCGGCGCCGAACATCCCGTAGCGCAATCCGAGGTCTCCCGGCTTGGTCCCCTGCTCGGCCAGCGTCTCGGCGATGTGCAGCGCGAACGACGGCGTGGCGGCGATGCCGGCCGGGCGGACGTCACGCAGGAGCAGGCACTGCCGAGCCGTGTTACCGGACGAGGCCGGCACGACAGTCAGACCGATGCGCTCCGCGCCGTCGTGGAAGCCGAGCCCGCCGGTGAAGAGTCCGTAGCCGAAAGCGATCTGGAGGAGGTCGCCCCGCCGCGCGCCGGCCGCGACCATGACCCGCGCCATGACCTCCCGCCACACCGCGAGGTCCCCAGCCGTGTAGCCCACAACCGTCGGCTTGCCCTTGGTCCCTGACGAGGCGTGGAGACGGGCGACCTCGCCAAGCGGCACCGCGAAGAGGCCGAAGGGATAGTGCGCGCGGAGGTCGGTCTTGCGCGTGAACGGTAGCCCCGCGAGGTCGGCGAGCCCGCGCACGTTGACGCCGCTCAGACGCTCACGATAGAAGGGTACGCGCTCGCGTGCCCAGGCGACCGTCTCGCGCAGCCGCGCGCCCTGCAGGGCCTCGCGTTCGCGGCGGGGCTGCGCCTCGGCCTCGGGGTTCCAGATCAGCGCCACGGGGGCAGCACCGGTTCGGGGAATTGTGGAGACGGCCCCGATCCGGAGCGGAGCGTACTCAGGCTGGGCTCCGGCCGCGCCTGGCGAGGGCCCCGGCGTAGACGTCCAGCGTGCGGTCAATCTGGAGCGAAACGTCGAACTCGCGCTCGGCCAAGCGGCGCGCCCGCGCCGCCATCGCGCCGCGACGCGTCGGATCCACGAGGAGCCCGATGGCGGCTTCGGCGAGCGCCGCGGCGTCGCCCTTGGTCAGCACGCCGGTGTCGCCGTCGTGGATGACTTCGGCGCAGCCGGGGGCGTTCACCGCGACCGCCGGAAGCCCGCACGCGGCGGCTTCCGCGAGCACGAGGCCCTGGGTCTCGGTCTCCGAGGCGAAGAGGAAGAGATCCGCCGCCTGGTAGTAGCCGGGCAACTCCTCGTGCGCGCACACGCCCACGAAGGCGATGCGCCCGGCGGCGTTGAGCCCCGCTGCCATCCGCCGGAGCGCGTCCGATTGCGTGCCGTGCCCCACCAGCACCAGCCGCGCGTGCGCGATCGTCCCGGCGATCCGCTCGAAGGCCGCCAGGACGCGGTCGACGCTCTTCTCGCGATCGAGCCGGCCGACGTAGAGCACGAGGAGCGCGCGCGCGTCGAGTCCGCGGGCCCGGCGGGCTGCGCCCTGGTCACCCGGCGAGAAGCGGCCGATGTCGACGCCCGTCGGCACGACGGCGATCGGCGTCTCCACCCCGCGGGCCCGCAGCTCCTCCTTCAGCACCGCGGAGGGGGCGATGATCGCGTCGGCCCGCGCCGCGAACCGCGTGCTCAGCGCGCGGGCGGCGGCCTCCACCAGGCTCCGCCGGAGGGGGACGTAGTGCGCGTACTTGTCGTACCGGGTGTGGTACGTGAAGACGAGCGGCCGGCCCTGACGACGCGCCAGCCGCCGGGCCGCCGGGCCCAACAAGAACGGGTGATGCGCGTGGAAGATGTCGAAGTCGAGCGCCCGGACGCGGCGGGTGAGCCGGGGCGAGTACGGGATGGCGAGCGAGAACTCGGGATACGTCGCGGCCGGGATGGACGGGTAGCGGACCGTGCGGGGGGCGGTGTCGGGGGGGCCCGGAAACCTCGGCGCGAAGACCCAGGCCTCGTGGCCGCGCGCCTCGAGCCCGCGCCGGAGCGTCTCGACGGACACGGTGACGCCGCCGCAGAACGGGAGGTAGTTGTTCGTGAACAGCGCGACCCGCACGGCGGCCGCCGTCAGGCCTTGTTGAACTTCTCGAAGTCCTCCGGCTTGATGTTGCCGAGCCACTCCCGAATCCGCTCGGGATCGTCGGCCTTCACCGGCTCGGCCTCCTTGGCGGTGACTTCGAGGGTCTTGGCTTTGCGCACCACGTCCTCGTCGACGTAGATCGGTGCCGCCACGCGGAGGGCGAGGGCGATGGCGTCGGAGGGACGGGAGTCGACCGTGTACTCGGTCTCACCCACCTGGAGGTGGAGCACCGCGAAGAACGTGTTCTCCTTGAGGTCGGTCACGACGACCTTGAGCACCCGCGCCTCGATCGTCTCCAGGATGTTCTTGATGAGATCGTGCGTCATGGGGCGCGGGGTCGCGATCTTCTCCAGCTCCAGCGCGATGGCGTTGGCCTCGAAGATCCCCACCCAGATCGGCAGCGATCGCTTGTCCTCGTCGTCCTTGAGGATGATGATCGGCATGTTGGACAGCGGATCCAGCGCGAGCCCGCGGACTTTCATCTCGAGAAACATTCGTGTTCCTCCCGCATCCCAGCGAGCGTTCCGCGCAGGCTGTGCGGCAGCGCCTCGGTGATGCGCACCTGGACGATGTCGCCGACTGCCGCCCGACCCTGACCGTCGAAGTTCACGACCCGGTTGCACCGGGTCCGCCCCGACACCTCGGCCGCGCTCTTCTTCGAGCGGCCGTCCACGAGCACCTCGACCGTGCGGCCCTCGAGGCGACGGCTGCGCGCGGCCGCCACGCGCCCGGTAACCTCGAGCAGGCGGCTATTGCGCTTCGCCTTGACGTCCGGGGCCACCTGCTCCGGCATGCGCGCGGCGGGCGTGCCCGGTCGTGGCGAGTAGCGGAATACGAAGACGTTGTCGTAGCCCACGCGCTCGACCATCTCCACGGTGGCCGCGACGTCCTCTTCCGTCTCGCCGGGGAAGCCCACGATGAGATCGGTGGAGAGCGCGATGTCGGGCACCGTGGCGCGTAGCTCGTCGATGAGGGCGAGGTACTGCGCGCGCGTGTAGCCCCGGTTCATCCGCTCGAGCACGCGGTCCGAGCCGGACTGCAGCGGCAGGTGGAAGTACTCGCAGACCTCGGGGACGTCGCGGATGGCGCGGATGAGGCGGCTCGTCAGATTGTAAGGGTTCGACGTCGTGAACCGGATGCGCGCGAGACCGTCGAGGGCGCCGACCTGCTCGAAGAGCGCGGCGAGATCCGTCGCGGGCGTGAGGTCACGGCCGTACGCGTTGACCGTCTGTCCGAGCAGCGTCACCTCGCGGCACCCGTCGGCCACCAGGCCCCGGATCTCGTCGAGGATCACGGCGGGGGGATGGCTGCGCTCGCGGCCTCGGGTGGTGGGCACGACGCAGAACGTGCAGTGCTTCTCGCAGCCTTCCATCACCGTGACGTAGGCGCGCAGGCGCGGCGTCGCGTCGGGCCGGGCCGTGATCTTGACGAGGGGCGCCTCGCCCGTCTCGAGGATCGAGCGGCCCTCGCGCTTCACCCGGTCGACCAGGCTCGCGACCCTCCCGATGGCCGGCGAGCCGAAGACGAGGTCGACCATCGGGGCGCGCCGCTGGATCTCCGCCTGGTGGAGCTGGGCCATGCATCCCATCACCCCGACGATGACGCCGGGCCGGCGCGCCTTCACCGCCCGGAGCTGCCCGAGCTTGGAGAAGACCTTGTCCTCGGCCTTTTCGCGGATCGCGCACGTGTTGAGCAGGATCAGATCCGCCTCGGACTCATCCTCGGTCAGCTCGTACTGCTGCGCCTTGAGCAACCCCGCCACGCGCTCGGAGTCGTACTCGTTCATCTGGCAGCCGTACGTGATGAGATGAAGTTTCGCCATGCGTGATCCGCAGTTGCGCGCTGGCTTTGACCGTAGCATCGGCCCCACGGCAAGTCAAACACGCCCTGCGCGCGCTGGTGACGGTGGACAACGTATACGGGCGGGTCGGCGGCGCCGCCGTTCGCTGGCCGGCTTGCCGGCGCCGTCGAAGCCTGGCAGCGGTCCGGGAGGGGGCCGTCGGGCCCCCCTCCCATGCTTAGTCGATCTCTTTGGAGCGTGCGGCGCCGACCTTCTTGCGCGCGGTACCGTTCGTCGACCCGTGGCCGTTGCCGCCGAGGGTGAAGGCCGGCTTGAACTCGAACTGGCGCTCGAGCCGCGCCCGCCGTTCCTTCCAGCCTTCCTGGTACTCGAACTCGTCCTCGTGCAGCGTGGCGGGCTGCCTGATGCCGTGGGCTTGGCGGAACTGGATGGCGAGGTCTGAGGCTTGCCGGCGCACCGAGTCCCACGGCGTGCCCAGCGCGAACTGATCGGAGATCGCGCCGATGCGGCCCGTGTGGATGTTGCAGGAAAGCGTGACCGCGGAGATGATCGGCCCCGACCAGAAGGACGTTTGCGAGTTGATGGGCATGGGCAGGATGTGGAGGTAGTGGCTCCCGCGGCAGTCGCCCGCCACCATCGGGCAGGCCGCCCACGGCGAGGTGATCTCGCCCGGCGCCGGCCAGTCGCCCTGGGCGAAGGCCAGCAGCACGGGATCGTCCTTGCCGCCGTACGTGAAACCCTTCTTGGTCTTGATGTTGTGCAGCCGCTCGGCCGAGCATACGTAGCCGAGCTCGGAGGCCTCGCCCTTCTCGTCGCGGCTCCAGATGCGCGCGATCACGAAGCGCGAGGAGCGGCACAGTCCCTCGATGTCGTAGAGATCCTCCGGTGCCCGCAGCCGGATCACTTTCTCTTGCAGCCCCTTGGCCAGCTCCTCCATCTTGTTGTCGAGCGCGCGCTGGTCGCGGGGGTGGGCGCCCGCCTCCACGGCCTGGGCCTTGGTGTCGAGGTCGACGATGTCCATGAGGTAGCCGCGCTTCATCTTGGAGGCGGCGATGACGAGTCCGGTGTTGAAGCGCGGAAGCAGATAGGCCCCGGTCGCGTAGTAGTTGAACGCCATGGGCTCGGTCTTGTCGCAGAACGACAGGAACACCGTCTGCGACGCGTTCTCTTTACGCACGGGGAAGGACAGCGCCACCGTGGCGGGGCCGGTGCCGCGGAGATTGCCCGTGAAGGCGTCGGCCACGAGGTCCTGGCCGGGACCATAGAGGCCCAGCTCGGCGGCCTTGGCCGCGCCCTCCTGCAGCGCGTCCCACATCAACTCGTCGACCACGCTCATGTCGACGGACTCCGCCATGATGCCCGTGACGGCGACGTCGTCCCCGGTGTGGGTCACGATCAGCGAGGTGAAGATCGGCTCCCCGCGGTAGCCGTTGTTGTCCAGCACGAACTTGGCGATCACCGATTTCACCTCGTCGGCGGCCACCACGTGCCCGCCGACCCCGCCCACGTCGGCCTTGGTGGCCTTGATGCAGCGCGCTACGAGCGCCGGGTTCTTCGCGAACACGTGCGACTTGTACGAGAAGATGTTCGGGGTGCTCGTGACCGGGATCTTGTCCGTGACCGTCCGCGGCAGACCCGCCAACTCGTCCTTCGACTGGTGGTAGTCGCTGAGGGTGGGCTTGCGCTGTCCGTTGGCGGGGCCATACCGCTTGGCTGCCATGCTGGCCTCCTCCTTGTGGCGTGATGGGCTCCGAAAGAACGTGACGGTCGTGAGGATAGCGGGGTACACTGACCGTCGTCAAGCAAGAACTTGTACGCGATGAAATTCCTTGCGCGTCGCCCCGAGGTCCGGCAGATGGTCCAGTGTCTCGAGCTCTACTATCGCCAGAGCAAAAGCCAGAAGGACATCGCCGAGGCCCTGGGGGTCTCTGCGGCGACCGTCTCCCGCCTGCTCAAGCGCGCGTTCGATGAGGGGCTGGTCCGCGTGGAGCTGGACCTGCCGCGCACGCCAGAGCTGGAGACGGCGCTGGTCGAGCGCTTCAAGCTCCGCGACGCTGTGGTCGTGGCGACCGGCGGGCGCGGCGATGTGAAGGAGGAGCTGGGGTCCGCCGCCGCCGCCTACTTCGAGAAGGTGACGGCCAACGGCCAGCGCGTCGGCCTTTCGTGCGGCTTCACGCTCTACCAGACGATCCGGGCACTTCGCGAGCGTCGCTTCCGGGATCTGGCCCTCTACCCGCTCTCCGGCGAGAGCACCCTCAAGCTCGTCGACCTGTCGCCGAACACGCTCGTCGGCATGATGGCGGCGAAGTACCGTCCCCACGTCATCGCCTACGCGCTGCCCGTTCAGCACCTAGCCTCGCTACGGGAGGTCGAGCGCGAGCGGCGCCGGCTCCTGCGCGACCCCGAGATCCGCCGCATCTATGACGCCGCGCAGTCCGTCGACGTGGCCCTGGTCGGGATCGGTCAGATCGCCGAGCAGACCCCGGGCTTCTGTTCACTGGCCGAATCGTACGGCGTGAGCGTCCGGCGCCTCCGCCAGCTCGGTGTCGTCGGCGAGATCAACTACCAGCCCTTCGACGCGGCCGGGCAGATCGTCGACCATCCCGAGCTGAAGATCCTCATGCACCGGGTGCTCTCGGTGGACGGCGGGCGCCTGCAGGCCCTCTCCCGGCGCGACGACCGCTACGTCATCGCGGTCGCGGGCGGGCGGCCCAAGGTGGACGCGGTGCGGGGCGCGGTGAGCGGACGGTTCATGAACGTCCTCGTGACCGACGAGGACGTCGCCAGCGCCCTCCTCAGGTGACATGGGGGGCCCCGAGATGGCCCCCCAATCCCCCCCAACGTTCGGAGCGCCCCGGCGAAGCCGTGGCACTCCTCGACACGGTGATCCACCGGCCCTCCTCAGAGGCTAGCCCGCGCCTCCTCCTCGAAGACGCCGATGCGCCGGAATTTGTCGTAACGCTCGCTGACGAGCGTCGCCGCCGTCTTGCCGCTCAGCGCGGCCAGCTCCGCGCGCAACGCCTCGCGCAGGTTCGTCGCCGTCGCCTCCCAGTCGCGGTGCGCCCCGCCCGGGGGCTCGGGAACGATCCCGTCGATCACCCCGAGGCGGAGCAGATCGGGCGCCGTGATGCGCATCAGCTCCGCCGCCTCCGGGGCCTTGGC
Source organism: Methylomirabilia bacterium (assembly GCA_041493245.1). Taxonomy (GTDB): domain Bacteria; phylum Methylomirabilota; class Methylomirabilia; order Rokubacteriales; family CSP1-6; genus DATHGT01. The sequence continues at coordinate 7,337 of JBGPYK010000065.1, forward strand.
GGCGTCGTTCCACAGGATGGCGGCGCACCCTTCCGGCGAGATCACGGAGTAGATCGCGTGCTCGAGCATGAGGACGCGGTTGGCGACCCCGATGGCGAGCGCGCCGCCGCTGCCGCCCTCGCCCGTCACCACCGCGAGGACCGGCGTGCGGAGCCCCGCCATGACGCGTAGGTTGCGGGCGATCGCCTCCGCCTGGCCTCGCTCTTCCGCGCCGATCCCCGGATAGGCGCCGGGGGTGTCGATCAGCGTGAGGAGGGGTTTGGCGAACTTCTCGGCCATCTGGATGAGCCGGAGCGCCTTGCGGTAGCCCTCGGGGTGCGGCATCCCGAAGTTCCGCGCGATCTTCTCGCGGGTCTCCCGCCCCTTCTGGTGGCCGACCACGACGAGGCTCCGCCCCTCGAAGCGCGCCAGCCCGCCGACGATGGCCGGGTCGTCGCCGTAGACGCGGTCGCCGTGCAGCTCGACGAAGTCGTCGAAGAGCCGCCGGTACAAATCGAGGGCGTGCGGCCGGCGCGGATGGCGCGCGAGCTGTGTCCGCTGCCAGGCGGTCAGCCCGGCGTACGTCTTGTGGCGGAGCCGGGCGAGGCGCTCCTCGAGGCGGCCGATTTCCTCGCGCACCGCCGGAGTCTCCTCGAGCGCCGCCAGCTCGGCGATGCGGGTTTCCAGCTCGAGGAGCGGCTGCTCGAAGTCAAGCGCGTCCGGCATATTCGACGGTGACGGCGGCGGGGCCGAGGAGCACGTGTAACCGGTCGCACAGCTCGGCGCTCGCATCGACGAGCAGCGCCCGGGAACGGACCACCACTTCCTGGGACGGCAGCACCACGTGGACGAAGAGCGGGACGCGGCCGCGATGCCCCGCGCAAATCTCCCGCACGGCGGCGAGGGTGGCCCGCGCTTCTGGCCCCGGCGCCACCCGTAGGCGCAGCGCGTTGGGCTCGCCGGTCATCACGGGCGCGGCCCCCGCCTCACCCAGCACGGTCTCGAGCAGCCGGACGTCCTCGGCCAGCACGCCGCGGCCCTTGTCGCCGTCGTCGATGCGGCCGCGGATCCAGAGCGCCTCCCGCGAGCGGAGATGGTCGGCGGCCGCCTTGAAGGGTTCAGGGAAGATCGTCACCTCGATCGTGCCCTCGGTGTCCTCCAGGGTGACGAAGGCCATGCGGTTGCCGCTCTTCGTCGACGTCTCCTTGAGGGCGACGACGTGGCCGAACAGGAACACCCGCGCGCCCGTGGGCCGTGATGCGAGATCGCCGGACGGTGTCGCGCCCTTGAGCACCGCCGCCTCCCGGAAGCGCGCCAGTGGGTGTCCGGAGACGTAGAAGCCCAGTACGTCCTTCTCGAACGCCAGGCGCTGGTCGGCGTCCCACTCCGGTACCACGGCGGAGGGCTCGGTCTTCGATTTTGCCTCCCCGGCCGGGAAGAGATCGAAGAACGAGCCCTGCCCCTCCGCGCGGTCGCGCTGCTGGCGCTGGCCGGTCTCGAGGGCAGCGTCGGTCACCGTCAGCAGATGCGCGCGCGGGAGTCCCAGCGAGTCGAAGGCACCGGCCTTGATCAGGCTCTCGATCACGCGCCGGTTGACGAGTCGCAGGTCGACGCGCGCGCAGAAGTCCTCCAGGCTCTGGACGGGCCCGCCGGCCTGGCGCGCCCGGAGGATCGATTCCATGGCCGCCTCGCCGACGTTCTTGATTGCCGCCAGCCCGAAGCGGATGGTCTCGCCCGAGACGCTGAACCGGACGGACGAGACGTTGACGTCGGGAGGCTGGACCTCGAGGCCCATGGCCCGGCACTCCTCGATGTACTTCACGATCTTGTCGGTGTCGCCCATTTCCGAGGTCAGCAGTGCGGCCATGAACTCCACCGGGTAGTTCGCTTTGAAGTACCCCGTTTGGTAGGCGACGAGCGCGTACGCCGCGGCGTGACTCTTGTTGAAGCCGTAGCCCGCGAACTTCTCCATCAACTCCCAGACGCGCTCCGCCGTCTTCTTGTCGATGGCCCGCTCGGCGCAGCCTGCGATGAACTTCTCGCGCTGCGTGGCCATGAGATCGCGGTCCTTCTTGCCCATGGCGCGGCGGAGGGTGTCCGCCTCCCCCATGGTGAAGCCCGCCATCTCGGAGGCGATCTGCATGATTTGCTC
>JBGPYK010000587.1:0-2238 GCA_041493245.1 Methylomirabilia bacterium
CCCCGCATCATCTGGCGATCGCCAAGGGCGAAGCCGTCGACGGTCACGCTCACTGACCACTCAAGTCAGCAGTCGACTCGTGTGCGTGCGCCCAGGATACGGAAAGACGCGCAGGCTGCTGAAAAAGGCCCATCTGCTTCGTTGGCGCCCTTGGCCGCACGCTCAACGTACAGGGAGTACGCCTCGCGTGCGGCCGGCGGGCGCCGCCTCGCATCTGGACCTTTTTGAGCAGCCTGCTGGGGCGCATCATACACCGGCCCTGCGAGCTGTCCCCGGGGCGAACCGGCCGATTCCGAGGTCGCGGATGTCGATGCTGGCCGGCGCTCCGGTCAGCACCTCGGCGACGACCTGCCCGGCGGCGGGCGAGTGCTGGAAGCCGTGACCACAGAAACCGATGGCGAGATAGAGGCCGCGGACGCCCGGCGCCCAGTCGAGGATGCCGTGCTCGTCGGGCGTCAGCGGACGCAACCCCGCCCACGCGTGGTGGATGCTCGCGCCCTCGAGCGCGGGGATCCGGCGCACCGCCTTGTCGACGGCCTGGTCGAGCACGCTCCAGTCCATAGTCGCCGTGAACTCGGTCGTCGCGCCGATGTCGCCGGCGCTCATGAGAACCTGACGCTGTTCGCTGCGGCAGTAGAAGCCGGAGCTGCGATCGATCACGAGCGGCATGGGATGGCGCACGCCGGAGAACTCGCCGGTGACGAAGATGTGCCTCCGGCGCGGGTCGACCGGCAGGTCGAGTCCGACCATCCGCCCCACGAGCGGCGCCTGGGGACCGGCCGCGTTGACCACGAGCGGTGTCTCGATGCGTCCGCCGGGCGTCATCACCGCGGTCACGCGGTCGCCCGACAGCTCGATCGCCTCCACCGGCGTGCCCTCAAGGATGCGCACGCCGCGCGCCCGCGCCTGCGCCGCGTACGCCTGGACGACGTCGTTCGGCGACGCGTAGCCGTCCCTCGGGCCCACGCCGCGGCCAGGATATCGTCCACGCGCAGCTCGGGAACGATGGCGCGCGCGTCGTCGGGGCCGACGAGGCTGACCTCGGCGCCCAGACTCCGCTGCAGGTCCACGTTGCGCCGGAACCTGGCCACGTCGGGCTCGTCGGAGAGGAGGATGAGGTAGCCCTCCTGGCGGTAGTCGCAGGGCACGCCCATCTCCTCCTCGAAGCGCGTGAAGAATTCGATGCTGCGCAGGGAGAACTCGATCTCGACGCGCGTGCCGAACTGCCCGCGGATCCCCCCCGCGGCCTTGCTCGTGGACCCGGCGCCGATCATCTCGCGCTCGAGCACGACGACGTCGCGGGCGCCGCGGAGGGCCAGATGGTAGGCGATGCTGCAGCCGATCGCCCCGGCGCCGATGATCACGATATCGGCGGTTCGCGGTGTCATGAACGCTCCCTCCCGTGCACGGGTGGCCCGACCTCGCTGTCGGGCGCCACGGCGGCACGCCTGAGCTTAGCCGAGAACCGGGCCCGTAACTCGGCTGTCCCCGCGGCCGGCAAATGCGGTACAGTCTGGGGAAACGCCGCCCGGAGAAAGGATCCGCCATGAGAGAAGCCGTCGTCGTCGCCAGCTCGCGGACCCCGCTCGCCAAGTCGTTCCGTGGGTCATTCAACCTCACACGGCCGGACGATCTGGCCGCCCACTGTATCCGGGACGCCCTCGGCAAGGTGCCGCAGCTCGATCCCGTCGAGGTCGAGGACGTCATCCTCGGCTGCGGCCAGCCCCACGGGCCCCAGGGGCACAACATCGCGCGGGTAGCGGCCCTCCGCGCGGGGCTTCCCGTCACCGTCGCCGGCACAACCGTCAACCGGTTCTGCTCCTCGGGTCTGCAGGCCATCGCCATGGCCGCCCACCACATCATGAACGACGGCGCGGAGGCCGCGATCGGCGGCGGCGTCGAGAGCATCACGATGATGCAACGGGACAGCAGCCCGAACCCGTGGGTGAAAGAGCACCACCCCGGGCTCTACATGGTGATGGGCGACACCGCCGAGGTCGTGGCCAAGCGTTACAAGGTCAGCCGCGAGGCCCAGGACCGCTACGCGCTGTCCTCGCAGCAGCGGACCGCGCGCGCCCAGCAGGAGGGCTTCTTCAAGGAGGAGATGGCGCCGATGCAGGTCACGCGCGGCATCCTCGACAGGAAGACCGGTGAGGTCGTCGGCAAGGAGGAGTACTTCGTCGACAAGGACGAGTGCAACCGCGCCGACACGACGCTCGAAGCCCTCATGGCGCTGGC
>JBGPYK010000582.1:0-2264 GCA_041493245.1 Methylomirabilia bacterium
CTCCATGCCCGTGGGCTTCAAGAACGGTACCGACGGCGGCGTCCAGATCGCGATCGACGCCGTGCGCTCGGCCGCCCATCCCCACAGCTTCCTCGGCGTCACCGAACAGGGGCTCTGCGCCATCGTGGGGACGCGCGGCAATCCCGACTGCCACGTCATCCTCCGCGGCGGCCAGAGCGGACCCAACTACGACGCCACGAGCGTGCAGAAGACGGTGGCCGCGCTGCGCGACGCCGGCCTCGCCCCGCGCCTGATGATCGACACGAGCCACGGCAACAGCGAGAAGGACCACCGCCGGCAGCCGCTCGTGGCCCATGACATCGCCGCGCAGGTCGCCCAGGGCGAGAGCGGGATCTTCGGCGTGATGATGGAGAGCTTCCTGGTCGACGGCCGCCAGACCCTGCGCGCCGGCACCCCCCTCGTCTACGGCCAAAGCATCACCGACGCCTGCATCGGCTGGGAGATGACCGTCCCCGTCCTGGAAGAACTTGCCGAAGCCGTCCGCGCCCGCCGCCGCGCCACCCGCTAACGCGCCCTACGGCGCGCGTCCTATCTGCATCAAGACCCACGTGTAGTCGAACGCGATTTCTCTCAGCGCGTCGTAGCGTCCCGAGGGGCCGCCGTGGCCGGCGCCCATCTCGATCTTGAAGAGGAGGCCGCGCTCGCCGACGCCGAGCGCGCGCAGCTTCGCCACGTACTTCGCCGGCTCCCAGTACATCACCTGGCTGTCGTGGAGCGACGTGCGGATGAGGATCGACGGATAGCGCCGCGCCGCCAGGTTCGTGTACGGGCAGTAGGTTTTCATGCGCTCGTAGAACGGGTACTCCTTCGGGTTGCCCCACTCCTCGAACTCCCCGACCGTCAGGGGCAGCGACTCATCCAGCATGGTGTTGATGACGTCGACGAAGGGCACGCGCAGCGCGGCGGCGTGGAACAGCTCGGGGCGCAGGTTGAGCACGGCGCCGATGAGGAGCCCGCCCGCGCTGCCGCCCTCGATCACCAGCCGGTCGGCTGCGGTGTAGCCGCTCGCGATCAGGTGCTCGGCGACGGCGATGAAGTCGGTGAAGGTGTTGTGCTTGTTGAGCATGCGCCCGGCGTCGTGCCACGGCTTGCCCAGCTCGCCCCCGCCGCGGATGTGGGCGATCGCGACCATCATCCCGCGGTCGAGCAGGCTCAGGCGGCTCGACGAGAACCCCGCGGGATAGGCGATGCCGTAGGCGCCGTAACCCGTGAGGAGCATCGGGCTCGTGCCGTCCCGCGGCGTGTCGGCGCGGGCGACGAGCGAGATGGGGATCCGCATACCGTCGGACGCCGTCGCGTAGAGGCGCTCGGAGCGATACTGCGCGGGGCTGTAGCCGCCCAGCACCTCCGTCTGCTTCAGGAGCGTCAGCTCGCGCTGGACGGTGTCGTAGTCGAAGACCGAGGGCGGCGTGACCAATGACTGGTAACGGAAGCGGTAGACCGGCGTCACGAACTCGGCATTGGCCTCGTCGCTGACGTCGTAGGTCGGCTCGGGGAAGCGGACGTGGTGGAAGCTCCCCGTCGCCAGGTCCGTCACCCGCAGTCGGATCAGCCCCTCTGCGCGTTCGTGGACGACGTAGTGGTGCGCGAAGACGTCGACGTCCTCGAGCATGACGTCCGAGCGATGGGGGATCAGCTCCCGCCACCGGCTCCGCCCGGGGTCGTCGACGGGGGCGGTGACCAGGCGGAAGTTGCGCAGCCCGTCGCCGTTGGTGCGGATGTAGAAGAGATCGCCCCCGTGGTCGACGTCGTACTCGTGATCCTTCTCGCGCGGTGCCATCATCCGCCACGTCCCGCCGGGCTCGTCCGCGGGCAGGTAGCGTGCTTCGCCGCTCGTGAAGCTGCGCGACATGCTGAACAGATACCGGCGGCTCCGCGAGCGCCACACGCCCAGCCGGAACAGCTCGTCGCCTTCCTCGTAGAGCAGGTCGTCGGAGGACGCCCCGAGACGGTGCCGGTACAGCCGGTAGGGGCGCTTGGCGTGATCCTCGAGGACGTAAAACAACGTCGTGCCGTCGGTCGACCAGGCGACGGTGCTGACCTTCTCGACCCGGTCGGGGAGCAGCTCGCCCGTGACGAGATCCTTGACGAAGAGCGTGTAATCCCGGGCGCCGGTGAAGTCGAGCGAGTAGGCCAGGCGTTGGCCGTCGTCGCTCACCGCGTACACGCCGAGCGCCAGGAACGGGTGGCCCTCGGCGAGGCGGTTGAGGTCGAGGGTCACCTCCTCGGGCGCGTCGACGGTC
>JBGPYK010000540.1:0-2510 GCA_041493245.1 Methylomirabilia bacterium
ACCGCGAATCCGGCCAGCACGAAGTCGTGGTCGAAGCTCATGGTGGTTGTGCAATGGGTGGCGGTCATGACGGCGAAACTGACCGCGTCGGTGTAGCTGATGGGCTGATCGGCGAGCCGCTCGAGCCACGCGCGGGCCGTTCGGTGATGGGCCGCGGTGGCGAACTCGAGGGTGAGCCGGTCGCTGCTCTCGAATCGGTCGAGGGCGCGCGCCGCCGCGCGGGCGCCGGCCCTCCAGAGCAGGAAGCGGTGGACCTCGGCCGAAGACGAGATTGGTGGTGAGCAGGGGGATGTGGCGCGCCACCGCCTCCCGGAACATGGCGTCGGCGGCAGCGTGATGCTGGTCCCGGACGCTGACGAGCGCGATCCAGGCGCCGCTATCGACGAACAGGCGTCGGGGAACGACGCCGTCGCGCCCCGTACGGTGCGCGTTCTTCGGCAACGAACGTCTCCTCGAGATAGCGGTCGAACCGTTCGCTGCAGTCCGGCGGGAGTCCCTCGATCATACCGCTCGCGAGGAGCAACGGATCGGCGCGCTCCCCGGATCGCGTCAAGGCGCGGATAGCCGCCCGCACCGCCTGCGACTTCGTCCATCCCCGGGCGCGGGACCACACCTCCAGCCGCTTGAGCTCGGTGTCGTCGATGTAGACTTGGAGAGGGCGGGCCATGATGAGCCAGGGTACATCCTCATGAACGATGCGTCAATGAGATCATGAGGACGGCACCCCCCCACCGCGTGACGGGCGCTACCCGTCGAGAGGGCGCGCGTCGCGGTATCATGGCAACCACTTCATTCCAGAAGGGGAGTGTCATGACAGCCATCACGAAATCCGTCGATCTCGACCGCCGCGGCCGCGTGGCCGTGCTCACCGTCAATAACCCGCCCGTCAACGCGCTCAGCCAACACGTGCGCCAGGGCCTGCGCGACGGCCTGGCGCAGGCCGTGGCCGACTCGGGCGTGGCCGCCATCGTCATCGTCTGTGCCGGGCGCACGTTCATCGCCGGTGCCGACATCACGGAGTTCGGCAAGCCACCCCTGGCGCCATCCCTGCACGAGGCGCTGGATCTCATCGAGTCGAGCCCGAAGCCGGTGATCGCCGCCGTCCACGGCACCGCGCTCGGCGGTGGGCTCGAGGTGACGCTGGCCTGCCATTACCGCGTGGGAGTCAAGGACGCGCGCTTCGGGCTTCCGGAGGTCAAGCTTGGTCTCCTGCCCGGCGCCGGCGGGACGCAGCGGCTGCCGCGCGTGGTCGGCGTCGAGAAGGCCTTGTCCATGATGGTGAGCGGCGATCCCATCCGGGCGGAGGAAGCGCTCAAGTACGGGCTCATTGACGAGATCGTTGAGGGCGGCGGGGGACAAGCCCCCGCCCTACAGGCGGTCGTGGCGTTCGCGGAGAAGGTCGTGAACGAGAAGCGTCCGCTCCGGAAGATCCGCGACCTCGACGACAAGCTCGCCGCGGTGCGGGGCAAGCCGGAAGTCTTCGCGAACTTCCGCAAGTCCGTCGCACGGCAGACGCGCGGCTTCCGGGCGCCGGAGAGCATCGTCAAGGCGGTGGAGGCGGCGGTGAGCCTGCCGTTCGCCGAGGGTCTCAAGCGCGAGCGTGAGCTGTTCGTCGAGCTGCTCAACTCGCCGGAGTCCAAGGCTCAGCGCTACTTCTTTTTTGCCGAGCGCGAGGCGGCGAAGATCCCCGACGTGCCGGCTGACACGCCGGCGAAGGACATCAAGAAGGCGGCGGTCATCGGCGCCGGGACGATGGGCGGCGGTATCGCCATGAACTTCGCCAACGCCGGCATCCCGGTGACGGTGGTGGAGGTCGCCCAGGACGCGCTCGACCGCGGCCTCGGCATCGTGCGCAAGAACTACGAGGCCACGGCGGCCCGGGGCCGGCTCACGGCGGCGGACGTCGACAAACGCATGGGCCTGATCACGGGCTCGACCGACTTCAACGCCGTCAAGGACGCCGACATCATCATCGAGGCGGTGTTCGAGGAGATGCCGGTCAAGAAGGAAGTCTTCGCCAAGCTCGACGGCCTCGCCAAGCCCGACGCCGTGCTCGCCACCAACACCTCCACCCTCGACGTCGACGAGATCGCCTCGGCGACCAAGCGGCCGGAGAGCGTGATCGGCACCCACTTCTTCAGTCCCGCCAACGTCATGCGCCTGCTCGAGAACGTGCGCGGCGCGAAGTCCTCGAAAACGACGGTCGCGACAGCCATGGCCATCGGCCGGCGCATCGGCAAGGTGCCGGTGCTCGTCGGCGTGTGTTACGGCTTCGCGGGCAACCGCATGCTCCACCAGCGCGGCCAGCAGGCCGAGAAGCTCATCCTGGAAGGCGCGCTGCCCCACCAGGTCGACAAAGTTCTCACCGACTTCGGCTTTCCGATGGGGCCGTTCGCGATGAGCGACCTTGCGGGCCTCGACGTGGGCTGGCGCATCCGCAAGGGCCGGGGCGTGAAATCGCCGGTGGCCGACCGCATCTGCGAGCTGGGGCGCTTCGGCCAGAAGACGGG
>JBGPYK010000179.1:0-5569 GCA_041493245.1 Methylomirabilia bacterium
CGCCGGGCATGGCCGCCGCGGCGTGCGTCCGCATCCCCGTGATTCGGGCGTGGGCGTGGGGCGAACGCAGGAACGCCGCGTGGAGCATCCCCGCGAGCTTCACGTCGTCGACGAAGCGCGCTTCGCCGCGCAGGAACCGGGGATCCTCGCGGCGTTTGACCGAGGCCCCGAAATATTTCGCGCCCATGGCGCGGCGTTAGTTTTTCTTGTCGCGGATGGGGAGGATCCAGTCGAGCCAGGGAGCGGCGGCGGCCATGAAGAGGCCGGGGATGGCGACGCCGGCGATCAATCCGACGATGCCGAGGAAGACGAGGGAGACGAGCACCATGACGACGTCGAGGACGAAGTTCATGAGACCTCCTGTTCGGGCGCGGCCGTCGACTTCTTGATGTCCAGGATCGGGGGAAGGTGGCCCTGGAGCGGCGTCCTCTCCACCCGCGTGACGTGGGTCATGCGACCGACGATGTCACGGATGCGCCGAGCGCTGCCGAGTGCCTGCTCGACCCAGCGCGCTTCCTGGCTCTCCTTGGCCCCGCGGCGGGCGAGCAGGTCGAGCGAGCCCATCATGACCGTGAGCGGGTTGTTGATCTCGTGGGCGGCGGCGCCCGCGAGCAGCGTGATGGCCTTGAGCTGGGCGGCGTCGCGTTCCGACGCCTCGCGCGCCTCGCGCCCGGCCGACTCCCGGTAGATGACGATGTCGTAGCGCCGGCCGCCGTGCTCCACGATGCGATGTGTGGAGTCGATGCCGATGATCTCGCCCGAGCGTCGGCGGTAGGGCTGCCCGAAAGTGCGGGCCACGCTGTGGGTCCGGGCTTCCGCGACGGCCGCCTCCCGCTGGGCGCGCCGGGCCGGCTCCTCGGGCCAGAACTCCCGCACGTCGTGTCCGATCAACTCGAGGGCTGAGTAGCCCGAGATCTCGGCATCCCGCCGGTTGCAGTCCAGGATCTTCAATGTGTCGGGATCGACGATGCGGATGGCGTCGGTGGCCTCGTCGAGGACGGCGCGGAACCGCTGCTGCTCGGCGGCGAGCCGCGCCTGCTCGCCGACGTCGTGGAAGAGCCGGGCGATGATCCCGATCCCGAAGACGTAGATGGCCAGCATCTCGACCCAGGACCGCGACAGCACGTCGACGGCGTGCGGCCCCGCCAGCCGGAAGGTCGCCGCGGTGGCGAGGAAGACGGCGGCGGAGAGCGTGAGGGCGTGCCGGGGGCCGACGTCGCCGTCGCGCCGCGCCCAGGCGTGCACGGCGCCCCCGAGCAACGCCGTGGCGACGAGGCCCGCCGCGCCGGGCCACGCGCCCGATCCACCCTGCCAGAGCCGGTACAGCGTGGGCGCCGCGGACGCCAGCAGCCCGGTCGGCCACCCCTCGAAGAGCGCGATGAGCGCGATGGGGATGTGGCGGCCGTCGACGAAGGCGCCGTCGCCGACCTGGATGCGCGCGATCATGAGGACGACGGCGAGCGCGCCAAAGGCGAGCCCGTTCACGCAAGCCCGCCACCGGCGCCCGCCCCGGTGTCCGATGGCGAACCACCGCGTGCTGTAAGAGTAGAACAGGACACCGAAGGTCCCGATGCCGGCGGCCTCGAGGACGTGGTGCAGGTCGATGCTACGCCACCTCGACGACCATCTCGATCTCCACGGGAATGCCCATCGGCAGCTCCGCCAGCCCCACGGCCGAGCGCGCGTGCTTGCCGATCGCCTCGCCGAAGACCTCGACCATGAGGTCCGAGAAGCCGTTGATGACCCTGGGCTGGTCGCCGAACCCCTCGGCGGAGGCGACCATGCCGAGCACCTTCACGATGCGCGTGACGTTGTCCAGGCTGCCGACGCTCGCGCGCACGGTGGCCAGCAGGTTGAGCCCGACCTCGCGCGCCACTTGGTAGCCCTCTTCGACGGAGAGGTCACGCCCGAGCTTGCCGTGCGCGGTGAACTTGCCGTCGGCGCGGCGGAGCGGACCGTGGCCGGCCACGAACAGGAGGTTGCCGGCGCGCACCGCGCCGACGTAGTTCGCCAGCGGCGCCGCCGGCTGCGGCAGCGTGATGTTGCGTTCCTTGAGACGGGCCTCGGCGCCCATACGAAGAATCCTCCTCTTTTATAACCTCCTGCGGCTCGCACAACGAACGGAAATGACAGAAGCGGGCCGATCGTGTCACAGTGACGGGGTGTCCGTCAAACCTACGCCGGTCACGCCCGCGCCCGCGGCGACGCTCGTCCTCCTGCGCGACCGGCCAGCGGGCGGCGTCGAGATCCTCCTCATCCAGCGCCACCGCGCGAGCAAGTTCGCGGCGGGTGACCACGTGTTCCCCGGCGGGAAGATCGAGCCCGACGACAGCCCCGACGATGCTGCACGATGGTGCGCCGGGCTCGCCGGGGAGGACGCGGCCCGCGTGCTCGCCCTCGCCCACGCGCCGCGCGCGGCGCTGGGTTATTGGATCGGCGCCATTCGCGAGGTCTTCGAAGAGGTGGGTGTGCTGCTCGCGGTGGACGCGGGCGGGCGTCCGCCGCGGATCGACGCCGGGCGTCTCGCCGCCTACCGGCACGCCTGCCAGGCGGACCATCGCGCCTTCTGGGACCTGCTGCGCACGGAGGGCCTGACCCTCGCGACTGACCGCCTCACATACTTCGCGCACTGGATCACGCCCGAGGAGAACCCCCTCCGCTTCGACACGCGCTTCTTCGCCGCGCCGATGCCGGAGCGGCAGGACCCGGTCGCCGACGACCACGAAATCGTCAGCGTTCGCTGGCTGTCACCCCGTGGGGCATTTGAGGCGCAGACCGCCGGCGAAATTTCGCTGCGCCGGCCGACGATCGCGAACCTCCAGCTCTTCGACGGCGCCGCATCCGTCGCTGAAGCGCTCGCCAGACTCGCCGGGCGTCCGATCCCGACGATCCGTCCTCGGGTGATCGAGGACGCGGATGGGACACGCCGGGCGCTGTTGCCGGGCGACCCCGGCTGGTATTGAAGGCACTCCGGGGCGGAGAGGGTAGCTGGAATGCGCTTGACATGAGGCCCGAAATACCTCATCTTCTGTTGAGCACAGGATATTGTGGTGCGGCTTGACGAGATAGCCTCTAAATAGTAGTTTCTCGGCGTCCGGAGCTTTGGCGAAGGGTGAGCAAATGACCGACAAGAGAGAACCCAGCGTCGCGGCGAAGTTTCTGGCGAAGCGAGCAGCGTGGGCGCGCCAGCCCGCAATTCTCAAGACGGCCCACCGCGTGTTTGAAGGTGACGCGCGGGTGATGCGAGAGCTCGACCACGATCCCGTCCATCTCGCCGTGACGTCGCCACCGTACTGGAACCTGAAGGAGTATCCCGATAGTCCTGGGCGTCAACTAGGTAATTTCGGTGACTACGACGATTTTGTCCACGAGCTCGGCATGGTATGGGACCGCATCTACCACCTGTTAGTGCCTGGCGGGCGCCTGTGCGTGATTGTCGGGGATGTCTGTCTATCGAGGAAGAAGGCGGGCCGACATAGTGTCGTTCCGTTGCATGCCGATATCTCACGTCAATGCACTGAAATCGGATTCGACTATCTGAGTCCGATTTTTTGGTACAAGATCGCCAACGCTGCGACGGAAGTCGAAGGGAATGGGGCTGGCTTTCTGGGGAAGCCCTTTGAACCGAACGCGATAATCAAAAATGACGTGGAGTACATCTTGATGTTCCGAAAGCCCGGGTCTTATCGAAACCCGACTCAGGAGCAACGCGAGCTGAGCGTGATCGAGCGCGATGATCACGATCGCTGGTTCCGGCAGGTCTGGACTGACATCCCGGGGCAGTTGCGATCGCAGGGCCATCCCGCCCCGTTTCCCAAAGAACTGGCATTTCGGCTTATCAACATGTTCTCGTTCGTTGGAGATACGGTGCTTGATCCCTTCTGGGGCACAGGGAGTACGACAGCTGCGGCTATTGATGCTCATCGTTGTAGCATTGGCTACGAGATCGAGCCGCGTTACTTGGCAATCGGGCGCGAGCGCTTTCGCCAACGGTTGTTGACAGCCGAGGTCGAATTTATTGAACGGGAGCCACTGGCATTTCGCGAGACGCCGGTCGCCCGGAATGGCACGCGGAGACATCGCGCTGGAGTCGCAGCGCTGGTTCGTTAGTGCTCGCCCCAGACAGATTTGTCGAGCACCTCCGGGAGAAAGGATACCACCCGCGATCGAATGTCCATGGCAAAGCGTTGTGTGAATTTGTGCTCGACGATCTTCTCGCCACGTGCCCCCGAATCGCTCAGCATGCTGCTGACGGACGAATCGTCTACGACGTTGAGAAGAAGATCATCGTCGGTAGCAGCGAGTGGAATATCGACCTCGTGCTTGGCCCTCCTCAAGCAGGCACTCCGGGCGAGGTGTCAGCGAGAGGGATTCAGCGTCTTCCGCCAGCGACGATCCGCATTGCCATAGAGACAAAAACGATAATGACCGAGCACGGAAAGGCACGACGCAATCGTCAACGGGACCTGGATTCGTTTCATCAGTTCGTACACCGATATGATCCTGACGCCATCGCCGGTGCCCTCACGGTTGTGAACATCGCGGAGAGGTTCAAGTCGCCACTGCGCCCCGCCGTGAGCATTCATCGCAACGTCAGAACCCTCGTGCAGGAAACGATGACGCTGTTGCGTGCTCTACCGATGCGATCGGGTGGAGGGGATGCGACAGGGCTGGAAGCGAACGGGGGAATCGTGGTCAGCCATGACAACGTTGACCGTCAAGGTACACGGCTGATCGCGTCGGCACCGGCACCGCAAATGGGAGATCCTCTGCACTACGACGCGTTTCTCAGACGAATCTGCGATCGCTACACGCAACGCTGGTCCTGAATCACCGCCTCACACGCGGAGCACGATCTTCCCGAACTGTTTGCCCTCGGCGAGTCGCTGCTGGGCGGCGGCGCCGTCGGCGAGCGGCACGACCTCGTCCACGATCGACCGGAGCTTGCCCTCGAAGAACAGCCGCATGACGTCGTGGAACTCGCGGTCATTGGCCATCGTCGAGCCGATGATCGAGATCTGGGTCCAGAACAGGATCCGGAGGTCGATCTCCCCGATGGGCCCCGTCGTGGCGCCGCAACTGACGAGGCGGCCGCCTTTGCGGAGCGATCGGATCGACTGCTTCCACGTCGAGGCGCCCACGTTCTCGATGACGAGATCGACGCCGCGGCGCCCCGTCTTTTCGAAGACGGTCTTGGCCCAGTCCTCCGTCGCGTAATTGATGCACACGTCGGCGCCGAGCTGACGCGCGCGCTCGAGCTTGGCGTCGCTCGAGGACGTCACGAAGACGCGGGCGCCGCAGAGCTTGGCGATTTGCACGGCCGTGGAGGACACGCCACCCCCCACGCCGAGGATGAGCACGTCCTGCCCCGCCCGGAGCTGGCCTTGGGTCACGACCATCCGCCACGCCGTCATGTTGGTGAGGACGAAAGAGGCGGCGTCCTCGTAGGTGATGGCATCGGGCAGCGCGAGGACGCGGTCGCCGCGAACGGCGACCAGCTCGGCGAGACCGCCGGGGACGTGCTCGCCGAGGATGCCGTAGCGGACGCAGAGGCTATGCTCGCCGGCCC
>JBGPYK010000064.1:0-9529 GCA_041493245.1 Methylomirabilia bacterium
CGCGCCGCCGCCGCCCCCGGCGACGTCGTGCTCCTGTCGCCGGCCTGCGCCTCCTTCGACATGTTCGACAACTACGAGCATCGCGGCGACGTCTTCCGCGGCCTCGTCCAAGGCCTCGTGTAATGCCCAGGAAGCTGGTGCCCGACATGTGGCTGTTCGCCACCATGGTCGTGTTGCTCTCGATCGGTATCGTGATGGTCTACTCGGCGAGCGCCATCATGGCGGCGGACCGGTTCCACGATCCCTACTTCTTCCTCAAGAAGCAACTCTTCTGGGCCCTCCTCGGCTCCATCTGCCTGCTCGGCGCGTTGCGCGTGGACTACCGGCGGCTCGAGAAGCTCCAGTGGCCGATCCTCGTCGTGGCGGGGGTGCTCCTCGTTCTCGTGCTGGTGCCGCCGTTCGCCCAGCCGATCAACGGCACGCGCCGGTGGCTGCGCCTGGGACCGGTGTCGTTCCAGCCCGCCGAGCTGGCCAAGCTGGCGCTCGTCGTTTATCTGGCCGCCTATCTCGCGCGCCGCCGCGACGAGCTGACGGACTTCCGGCGCGGCGTCGTGCCGCCGCTGGCGGTGGCCGGCGCGCTGGCCATGCTCGTGCTCGTGCAGCCCGACCTCGGCAATTGCCTGACGCTGATCGTCGTCACGTTCGGGCTTCTGTTCCTGGCCGGCGGCCGCGTCCGCCACCTCATGCTGCTGTTGGCGCCGGCGCTGCCCCTGCTCTTGCTGGCCATCTGGGTCGCTCCGTATCGGCTCAGGCGGGTCACGGCCTTCCTCGACCCGTGGGCCGATCCGCGGGGCGGGGGCTTCCAGATCATCCAGTCGTGGCTTGCCCTCGGCGGCGGCGGCGTGTTCGGACGCGGGATCGGGGAGTCGAAGCAGAAGCTCTTCTACCTGCCCGAGTCGCACACGGACTTTATCTTCGCGGTCATCGGCGAGGAGCTGGGCTTCGCCGGCGCCGCGGCGGTCCTCGCGCTGTTCGTCGTGCTGATCTGGCGTGGGCTCCGGGTCGGCGTCCGGGCGCCCGACGCCTTCGGCGCCTACCTGGCCCTCGGCATCACCGTGCTGATCGCCACGCAGACCCTCGTCAACCTCGGCGTCGTGACCGGTTCGCTGCCGACCAAGGGGCTGCCGCTGCCCTTCATCTCGTTTGGCGGGTCCGCGCTGCTCATGACCATGCTGTCAGTGGGGGTGCTTTTGAACATCTCGCAGCACGCCAATGTTTAAGCGCTACCAGCAGATCCACTTCGTGGGGATCGGTGGCAGCGGCATGTCCGGGGTCGCGGAGATCCTGTTGAACCTCGGCTACCGCGTGACGGGCTCCGACCAGAAGCGCAACGAGGCGGTCGAGCGACTCGAGCAGCTCGGTGCCAAGGTGTTCGTCGGCCACGAGGCCGGCCACGTCGAGGGCGCTCACGTCGTCGTCTACTCGTCGGCCGTCTCCCGTGACAACATCGAGGTGCAGGTCGCTCGCCAGCGCGGGATCCCCGTCATCCCGCGGGCGGAGATGCTGGCCGAGCTGATGCGCCTGAAGTATGGGATCGCCGTCGCTGGCACCCACGGCAAGACGACGACGACCTCGATGATCGGCGCCGTGCTCTCGGAGGGGAGGCTCGATCCCACTATCGTGGTGGGCGGCCGCGTGACGAATCTCGGCTCCAACGCGCGCCTGGGCCAGGGCGAGTACCTGGTGGCCGAGGCCGACGAGTCGGACGGTTCGTTCCTGAAGCTCGCGCCCACCCTCGCCGTCGTCACCACCGTCGACGCCGAGCACCTCGACCACTACGGCACGCTCGACGCCATCCGGGACGCCTTCGTGACCTTCGTCAACAAGGTCCCGTTCTACGGCGCCGCCATTCTCTGTCTGGACCAGCCGAACATCCAGCTCCTGATCCCACGTATCGACAAGCGCATCATCACCTATGGGCTGGAGTCCGGCGCCGACCTCGTCGCGCGCCGCCTGCACCTGTCCGGCCTCACCGGGCGGTTCGAGGTGTTCCAGCGCGGCACGTCGCTCGGCGAATGCACGCTGCAGGTGCCGGGGCGCCACAACGTGCTCAACGCGCTTGCCGCCATCACCGTCGCCCTCGATCTCGAGATCCCGTTCCTCACGATCCAGAAGGCGCTGGCCGGTTTCACGGGCGTCCAGCGACGGTTCCAGGTGCTCGGGCAGGCGGGCGGCGTCACCGTCATCGACGACTACGCCCACCATCCCGTTGAGATCCGCGCCACGCTGGCCGCCGCCAAGGCTGGCTTCGACCGCCGCGTCGTCACGATCTTCCAGCCCCACCGCTACACCCGCACATACCACCTCCGCGAAGAGTTCCTGACCGCGTTCAACCAGGCGGACGTGCTGATCGTCATGGATATCTACCCCGCCGGCGAGGCCCCCATCCCCGGTGTCAATGCCGCCGACCTCGCCGACGCTATCCGCGCGCACGGCCACCGCGACGTGACGTACCTCGGCCGCGACCGCGCGCGCGTCTTCGATCACGTCATCGACATCACTCGGCCCGGAGATCTGGTGATCACGCTGGGCGCCGGTGACGTCAGCCAGCTTGGCGCTGAGCTGTTGCTTCGCCTCGACGCGGGCGCGCTGGGAGGGAGGACCACATGCTAGGAGAGATCCGTGGGGAAGTTCGGTTCAAGGAGCCGCTGAACTTCCACACGTCCCTGCGTATCGGCGGCCCCGCGGATATCTTCGTGATGCCGCAGGACGTGGACGACATCCGCCACGCGCTGCGCTTCGCCGAGCGCGAGCAGCTTCCGGTGGTGACTCTCGGTGGCGGCAACAACCTCCTCGTCAGCGACCGGGGCGTGCGCGGCGTCGTGCTCAAGCTCGAAGGCTGCCTGGGCCGCACCGAGTTCCACGGCGAGGAGGCGGTCGCCGGGGCGGGCGCGAGTCTCTCCGCGCTCATCCGGGAGGCGGCCGCGCTGAACCTCGGCGGCCTCGAGAGCCTCGTCGGCATCCCGGCCACGATCGGCGGCGCCCTGGCCATGAGCGCGGGGACCGAGGACGGCGCCATCAGCGACTTCGTCGCCGCCGTCTACTTCCTCCATCCCGACGGGAGCCTCGGCGAGTTCAAGCCGGGTGGCGGGTCCTTCGCCCACCGCGCGTTCCACACGCCGCCCGGCGCCGTGCTCGTGGGCTGCCGGCTGCAGCTCCACCGCCGCCCGTTCGCCGAGATCCAGAAGAGCATCAAGCAGCGGCTCAAGCGCAAGAAGGCGACGCAGCCCCTCGCCCTGGCCTCGGCCGGCTGCGTCTGGAAGAACCCGCCCGGGGAGATCGCGGGCCGGCTCATCGAGAAGGTCGGGCTCAAGGGCAAGCGCATCAACGGCGCGGAGATCTCGTCCAAGCACGCCAACTTCATCGTCAACCGCGGCGGCGCCAGCGCCCACGACATCCTGGCCCTCATGAACCTGACGCGGGAACGGGTGCACGCGCAGTTCGGCGTCATGCTGGAGCCCGAGATCCGAATCATCGGTGAGTAACGCGTGAGCGACTCGGCGCCTCCAAGGCGGTGGGGGGTCTCAGGCCGGGGGAGCGCGAGGGGAGCGTTGCCCCATGACCTCGGCGAACGGTCCGTGTTCATCACGGGCCAGAGGGTCCGAGGCGTCCGCCGCCGCCGTCGCCGCAGCGTTGCCTGGGGTCTCCGGCGCGCTGGGTTCCTGGCCCTCGGGGTTCTGGTCCTCGCGACGCCGGTCGCCGGCGTCCGCTGGCTCCTGACCGCGCCGCGCTTCGCGGTGACGAGCGTCGAGGTGCAGGGCGTCGCCCGCGTGCCGGCCGACCAGGTGCGGGCGGCGGCGGCGATCACGCCGGGCGCGAACCTCTGGCGGATCGACCCCGCGACGGTCACGGCCCGCGTGGAGGCGGTCCCCGCGATCCGGCGTGCGGAGGTGATCCGGCGATTCCCCAACCGCGTGACGATCCTCGTGGAGGAACGCCGCCCCTTCACGCTTGTCCACGGCGGCCGCCTGCACTGGCTCGACGAGGAGGGGCGGGTGCTGGGCGAGGCGCGCGAGGCGGCGGCGCCGCTGGTGCCCGTGATCAGCGGGCTCAGCGACGCCGAGCTGGTCACGATGCGGAGCAACCCGACGCCGCGGGCTCGCGAGGCGATCGCCCTCATCCGCGCGCTCCTCCGCAGCGGCAGCGCCCTGACGACGGAGATCTCCGAGATCGACATGAGCCGAGGCGACGGCCCCGTCCTCTACACCGTGGACGGCGTCGAGGTGCGTCTGGGGCCGGAGGAGTGGGAGGAGCGGCTGGCCCGCCTCGAAGGCGTGCTGGCGCAGATCGCCCGCGACAGCGAGGCGGTGCGCGTCATCGATCTGCGGTTCCGCGATCAAGTGGTCCTCACGAAGGGAGGCCAGGGATAGCGCGGGCGAGAGCGAAGGACCTCATCGTCGGGCTGGACGTGGGCACGACGAAGATCTGCGCCATCATCGCCGAGGCGGACCCGGGCGGCGGGCTCGACGTCATCGGTGTGGGCACAGCGGCCTCGCGGGGGCTGCGCAAGGGGGTCGTGGTCAACATCGATTCCACGGTGGAGGCGATCAAACAGGCGGTCGCCGAGGCCGAGCAGATGGCGGGCGTCGAGGTGGCGGCCGTGTACGCGGGCGTGGCCGGCGGCCACATCCGGGGCGTGAACAGCCGGGGTGTGGTCGCCGTGTCGGGCAAGGACCGCGAGGTGAGCGGCGCGGACGTCGAGCGCGCGGTCGAGGCGGCGCGCGCCATCAATCTGCCGCAGGACCGCGAGATCATCCACGTGCTGCCCCAGACCTTCCTCGTCGACGACCAGGACGGGGTCCGCGAGCCCATCGGCATGTCGGGCGTCCGGCTGGAGGTGGAGACCCACATCGTGACGGGGGCCGTGACGTCGGTGCAGAACGTCATCCGCTCGGTGAACCGCGCGGGGCTGATTGTCCAGGACATCGTGCTCGAGCCGCTGGCCTCCGCGGAGGCGGTGCTGCTGCCCGACGAGAAGGAGCTGGGGGTCCTCCTCGTCGACATCGGCGGCGGCACCACCGACGTCGCCCTCTACCGTGAGGGCGCCGTCTGGCACACCGTGATCCTGCCCCTGGGCGGCGACCACATCAGCAACGACATCGCCGTCGGTCTCCGCACCCCTGCGGCAGACGCCGAGGACCTCAAGCGCCGCCACGGCTGCGCGCTGACGGCGCTGGTCTCGGCGGAGGAGACGATCGACGTTCCCTCGGTCGGCGGGCGCAAGGCGCGCCAGCTCTCGCGCCAGATCCTCTCGGAGATCATCCAGCCGCGCGTCGAGGAGATCTTTACCCTCGTGGCCCGCGACCTCGCCAAGGCCGGCTTCCGCGATGCGGCGACCGCTGGCGTCGTGGTGACCGGCGGCACCTCGATCCTCGAGGGCGTGCCGGAGGTCGCCGAGCGGGTGTTCGACCTTCCGGTGCGCCGCGGGATTCCGGAGGTCGGCGGGAGTCTGGCCGAGTCCCTGAAGAGCCCCGTCTACGCGACGGGGGTCGGGCTGGCGCTCTGGGGACTCGCGCGGCAGGCGTCGGGCGTGGGGACCATCGCGGGCGACCGCGGGGTCATCAGCCGCCTCGGGCGGCGGCTGTCAGGCTGGTTCGGTGACATTTTCTGAAGGCGGTCCCCCGCTGGGGGGGACACGACAGCGATCGCTGTTCGTGCTGGACGACGGCGTGATGCGTCCACGGGCCCGGAGATCGGCAGGACGCTCCGGGGAAGGTCGGGAGGAGGAGCGGATGGACAGGGAACGGGGCAGGCGCCCGCTGTTCGAGCTGGAGGAGTCGCCGGCGGCCAAGATCAAGGTCATCGGGCTGGGAGGCGGCGGTAGCAATGCGGTGAGCCGGATGATCGTCGCCCAGTTCACCGGCGTCGACTTCATCGTCGCCAACACCGATGGCCAGGCCCTCCGCGCTTCGCCCGCGCCGATCAAGATCCAGCTCGGGACCAAGCTGACCGCCGGCCTCGGGGCGGGATCGAACCCTGAGATCGGGCGCAACGCGGCACTCGAGGACCCCGAGCAGATCACGCGGCTGCTCGAGGGCGCCGACATGGTCTTCATCACCGCGGGTCTCGGCGGCGGCACCGGCACCGGCTCGGCCCCCGTCGTCGCCTCGCTCGCCAAGGACCTCGGCATCCTCACCGTGGCCGTCGTCACCAAGCCCTTCGCCTTCGAGGGGCGCAAACGGATGCTCCAGGCCGAGGCCGGGCTGGAGGCGCTGCGCGGCGTCGTCGACACGCTCATCGCCATTCCCAACCAGCGGCTGCTCTCAGTGGTGGACCGCGGCACGTCTCTCCTCGACGCCTTCCGCGTCGCCGACTCCGTGCTGCAGCAGGCCGTGCAGGGTATCTCCGACCTGATCCTGGTTCCCGGTCTCATCAACCTGGACTTCGCCGACGTGCGCGCGATCATGTCGGGCATGGGCATGGCGATGATGGGCACGGGGGTGGGCCAGGGCGAGCACCGCGCGCTCGACGCTGCCCAGAAGGCGATCGCGAGCCCGCTCCTCGACAACACCTCCATCGACGGCGCCAGGGGCATCCTGCTCAACTTCACCGGCGGTCCCGATCTCTCGCTCCACGAGGTGGAGGAGGCCGCGCGCATCGTCCAGGAGGCGGCCCACGAGGACGCCAACATCATCTTCGGCGCCGTCATGGATCCGGCCCTGCAGGACCAGGTGCGGATCACCGTGATCGCGACGGGCTTCCCCGAGAAGAAAGAGGCGGCGTCGCCTCCCGGCAAGGTTGTCGATCTCCAGCGGGGCGTCCGGCCGGCGCCCTCGGCCACGGGCGCCGGCTGGCGGCGGCGCGCCGGCGAGGCGCGCGCCGAGGGCGACGATCCGTTCGACAGGGTTGACGTCGACGTCCCCGCGTTCCTGCGGCGCCAGGCCGACTAAAGGCGTCAGTCCCCTCGGGTGAGGCGCTGTGGGGCGGCGTCGGGGGTGGCATCGGGTCGTGCGACCACGGCCTCGGCAGGTCCGATGTTCGGTGCTTGCAGTTCCCATTCAAATGGATCGGCGTTCGCTGTTCGGTTGGCAGGAACGGGTCGTCACGACCCGGTGCCACCCCCGACGCCGCCCCACAGCGGCTACCGTGGTGCGTGAATCTGAGACTCAGGACACGGCCTCGGAGCGCCGTCGTGTGGGGGATTTGCTTGTACCGCATGGGGAGCCGCCGACCTACTTTACTTACCAGTCGCTGACGGCGCTCGGCGTTCCGCACGCGACGACTACGCGGCACTGTCCGGGGATCGGCGCGTCCGGTGGCGCGCAGTCGCCGTTCGCGCGCGCCGCGGCCGACGTGCTGGCTCGGGCCGGGGTCGAGTTGAAACGCGCGGCGTGGGCGCGTCAGGTCCACGGTGCCGATGTCGCGCGTGTGGACGCGCACGGCGGCTTCGCCGGGCACGCCGACGTGCTGGTGACGACGACCGTCGGCGTTCCGCTCGCGATCTTCACGGCCGACTGTCTGGCCATCGTCCTCGTCGACCTCGAGGCCCCCGCGCTTGCCGTTGCCCACGTCGGCTGGCGCGGGACCGTGCGCGGCGCGGCCCAGGCGGCGGCGGCAGCCGTCATCTCCGCCGGGGCGCGCCCGGAGCGCGTCCACGCCGCGATCTCACCCTCGATCGGCCCGTGCTGCTATGAGGTCGACGCCCCCGTCATCGAGGCGCTCTCGGCGGCGTACCCCAACGGCTGGCGATCCTGGGTCACGCCTGCCGCCGGTGCCGGACACTGGATGCTCGACCTGTGGGCCGCGAACGCGGCGCTCCTCGAGCAGGCGGGCGTCGACCCGGCGTCCATCGAGAGCCCCCGCGTCTGCACCGCCTGCCACGTCGACACGTTCTTCTCGTACCGGAAAGGGCACCGCGGCCGCCTCGCGACTCTCGCCGCGCTCTCCGCAGGCCGATGAAAAGGCGCCTTTTCTCGATTATTTCACCGCTCGGCTCACGCCGGCGGCCGGCGCTCACCTCGCACTGCGGGCTGTCTCTCGTGCCCGGCATTTCGTATACTGCGCGCGGGGAGACGATTGGAATGGATGCTTCGCTGCGCGTGGTGCACTTCGTCAATCAGTTCTTTGCTGGGCTCGGGGGGGAGGAGGCGGCGAGGCTGGCGGTCGAGGTACGCCGGGAGCCGGTGGGGGCGACGCGGGCGCTCGTCGCGGCGCTCGGGGAGCAGGCGACGCTCGTCGGCACGATCGTGGCCGGCGACAATTACATGAACGACGAGCGCGACAAGGCGCGGGCGGCCGTGCGCGAGGCGCTCCGCGGGCTGCGGCCCCACGTCGTCGTCGCGGGACCCGCGTTCGAGGCGGGCCGCTACGGGATCGCCTGCGCTGAGGTGTGCCGGGTCGCCGCCGCTGAGGGCATCCCCGCCGTCACCGCGATGCATCCCGCCGCACCCGGGGCGATGATGTACGGCCGCGAGATCCTGATCGTCCCGACGGGGCCGAACGCGGCGGACATGCCGCGCGTGCTCGGGCCGCTGGCGCGCCTGGCGCTCAAGCTCGCGCGCGGCGAGGCGCTGGGGCCCGCCGAGGTCGACGGCTATCTCTCGCGGGGAATTCGGAAGACCGGTGTTCGCGCCGAGCCTGGCTTCATCCGCGCCCTCGACATGCTCGAGGCCAAGCTGGCGGGACGGCCATACGCGAGCGAAATCCCGTACCAGGCGCCGGAGGCCGTGGCGCCGGCACCACCCGTTCGCGATCTGAGGACCATCGAGATCGCGCTGGTGACGACAGGCGGGCTCGTGCCCAAGGGCAATCCCGACGGCCAGACGTCGGGGAACGCGCAGAAGTACTTCCGGTATCCGATCGATCAACTCCAGGCGCTGCGCTCGGGCGAGTGGGAAGCCTACCACGTCGGTTACTTCACGCATCTCGTCGACAAGAACCCCAACTACGTCCTGCCGCTCGGCTACATGCGCGAGCTGGAGAAGGCGGGGGTCGTGGGCGCCATCCATCGCTACGCCTACACGCTGCCCGGCGTGAGCACGCCGGTGGCGACGGCGCGAGGGCTCGGGGAGGGGATCGCGGCTCAGCTCCGCGAGGGCCAGGTGGGAGGCTGCCTGCTCGTCTCCACGTGAGGGACGTGCAATCGTTGCGGCGCAACGATCGCCAAGGAGATTGAGCGGGTCGGCATCCCAGTCGCTATGATCTCGGCCATTTACGACCTGGCGCTCACGACCGGCGCCAATCGCGTCGTCCGCGGCTGCCGGATCGAGCACGTCTGCGGCAACCCGGCGCTCGGTCCCGACAAGGACCACGAGTACGGTCTCACGATCATCCGCACGGCGCTGCGCGCGCTCACGACGCCGGTCACGGGACCGACACTCTTCGAACCCGCGCGCGACGAAGCGCCGGCGGAGGCGCCCCATGCGTCTTGAGCTGGGGAGCTTTCCCATGACCGACGCCCGGTTTGGGGCGGGGACGCGATGGAGCAACGGCGTCCTCGAGATCGACCGCGAGGCGGCGCTGGCGGCCGTCCGCGAGGATGTGCTGGTCGCGTCGGCCCGGATCGAGATTGCACGGCCCGGCGAATCCG
>JBGPYK010000280.1:0-4311 GCA_041493245.1 Methylomirabilia bacterium
GTGTCGGGAGCGCGGCAGACGGCGCAGACCCGGCGGACGAGCCGCTGCGCGAGCACCCCCTCGAGCACGGAGGAGAGCAGGTACGGCTCGACCCCCATGTCTTGCAGTCGGGTGATCGCGCTGGGGGCGTCGTTGGTGTGGAGCGTGGAGAAGACGAGGTGGCCCGTGAGCGCGGCCTGGATCGAGATCTCGGCCGTCTCCAGATCGCGGATCTCGCCGACGAGGATGACGTCGGGGTCCTGGCGGACGATGTGGCGCAGCCCGGTGGCGAAGCTCAGCCCGATTTTTGGCTTCACCGGGATCTGGTTGACGCCCTTGAGCTGGTACTCGACGGGGTCCTCGACGGTGATGATCTTGCGATCCGGCGAGTTGATCTTGTCCAGTGCCGCGTAGAGCGTCGTCGTCTTGCCGGAGCCCGTGGGCCCGGTGACGAGGAGGATGCCGTGCGGGCGGACAATGAGCTTCTCGAAGTGCCCGAGCATCCCGGGTGAGAAGCCCAGGCGCTCCATGGGCAGGAACACGCTGGAGCGGTCGAGGAGCCGCATCACGATCGACTCGCCGTGCACGGTGGGAATCGTCGACACGCGGATGTCGATGCGCCGGCCGTGCAGCGTGACCCGGATCCGCCCGTCCTGGGGCAGGCGCCGCTCGGCGATGTTCATCTCCGCCATGATCTTGATGCGCGAGGTGACCGCCGCCTGCAGGCGCCGCGGCGGCGACTCCTGCTCGTAGAGGATGCCGTCGATGCGGTAGCGGACGCGGAGGCTGTCCTCGAAGGGCTCGATGTGGATGTCGGAGGCCTCGGCGGCGATGGCGTTCTCGACGAGCAGGTTGACGAGGCGCACGACGGGCGCCTCGAAGGCCATGTCGCGGAGGTGGTTGACGTCCTCGTCGCCGTCGCCGACGCGGTCGTCCTCCATGCCCTCGACGATGCGCTGGAGCGGGCTGGCCGCGCCCTCGTAGGTCCGGTCGATCGCTTCCGTGATCGCCTCCGGCGAGCTGACGACGACGCGCACCTCGAGCCCCGTGCTCTGCCGCAGATCGTCGACGATCACGGGGTTCAAGGGGTCGGCGGTGGCGACCGTCAGCACTCCGGCGTCGACGCTCACCGGGCACACCGCGTATTGCTTGAGATACTTCGGCGACAGGTTCTTGAGGACGGGCAGCGGCACCGGCAGTTCGTCGCGCGACAGATAGGGGAGCCCGCATTGGCGCGCCACGGCGCGCAGCACGTCGTCCGCGGAGACGGCGCCGACCGCGACGAGGGCGTCGCCCAGGCGCTCGCCGGTCGCCTGCGCGCGCGTGGTCGCGAGCGCGACGACGTCGGGGGTCGTGAGGCCTTCTGAGACGAGAATCTCGCCGAGGGAGGGCGAGGGTGTCACGACGACCATGCTATGCTCCATTGCACTATGCTAACACAACTGGCCTTCGCGGCCGTCGCGGCGGCCGCTGATCTCGCCGGTGCCGTGGTCGTCGCGGAGGCGCACCGCGGCGGACGCGCGCCGCTCCGCTACTTCGTGGCCGGCGGCGCGGGGTTCATGCTCGCCGCGGCCTTCGTGCGCATGCTGCCCGAGAGCGCGCACGTGCCGCACGCGTTCCTCTTCGTCCTCGTCGGCTACTTCGGCGTCCACCTCTTCGAGCATACGGTGGCGCCGCACTTTCACTTCGGCGAAGAGATCCATAGCGAGGCCTTCCTCAAGCCGTCGGCCGCGTACCTCGCGGTCCTCGGGCTTGGCGTGCACACCCTCTTCGACGGCGTCGCCATCGCGGCCGGGTTCATGATCGGCCCCACCCTCGGGCTGTTGCTGTTCCTCGCCGTGCTCCTGCACAAGCTGCCCGAGGGCTTCGCCGTCGCGTCCATCATGCTCGCCACGGGGCGATCCCGCTCAGCCGCCCTTGTGGCCGGCGCCGTTCTCGGTGCGCTCACCGTCCTCGGTGCGCTCCTCACGAGCCTTCTGGCCGTGACCCACGTCGCGTACGCCCTGGCGGTCTCCGCCGGGGTGACCATTTACGTGGCCGCGTCGGACCTCATCCCCGAGGTCAACCGCGAGGGCGGGCCGGCGCTGGCGTGGACGGTCTTCGGGGGCCTCCTGCTGTTTGGCCTGGCCGACTGGGCGCTCGGGCGTGCCGGAGTCCAGTAGGAGCTAGACCGATGAAGGCGCTCGTCCTCCACGGCCCCAACCTGAACCTGCTCGGACGGCGCGAGCCGCACATCTACGGCACCCTGACGCTTGCGGAGGTCGACCGCCTCATCCGCGAGCACGCCCGCCTGCGCGGGATTCGCGTGGAGTCCCGGCAGTCCAACGTCGAGGGACAGCACATCGACTGGCTGCAGCGCGCGGAGGGGGAGGGCTTCGACGGCGTCGTGTTCAACCCGGGCGCCTTCACGCACTACTCGATCGCGCTGCGCGACGCGGTGGCGGCCATCGGTGTCCCCGTCGTGGAGGTCCACCTCTCGAACATCCACGCGCGCGAGCCGTTCCGGCGTGAGTCCGTGATCGCCGCCGCCGCGCGCGGGCAGATCGCGGGCTTCGGGCCCCAAAGCTACCTCCTCGGTCTCGACGCGCTGCTCGGACTCGGCCGCGCCGCGCGGACGGATCGGCGTGCGCCGGTACGCACGCCGGGTTCCCGGGCCCGCCGACGGTCGTGAATCCTCTCCGCCGCCCCGGCGTCTAACGGCTGACCAGGCGGGGTGAGCGACGCACACCCCGTGGACACCGACGATCAGGCGCTGATCGACCGCTGTCGTGACGGCGACGTCGCGGCGTTCGAGCCGCTGGTCGAGAAGTACCGCGAGCGTGCCTGGCGGCTCGCGTTCAACGTCCTCCGCGACCGTGAAGACGCCCGGGACGTGGCCCAGGAGGCGTTCATCCGCGCCTGGCAGGCGTTGCCGTCGTTCCGTGGCCAATCGGCGTTCTACACGTGGCTCTTCCGCATCGTGATGAACGCGGCCGCCGACCGTGCGCGCCAGCGCGCCGCTCGCGGGCGAGCGTTCGGCACCGAGCGGGTGCCGGAGGAGGACTGGGAGCGGGTGATGATCGATCCGGGGAGGGCGCCGGACGAGCGGGCCCAGCGCACCGAGGAGCGCGGGCGCCTCATGCGCGCGCTGGACACGTTGCCGCCGCCTCAGCGCACGATTATCATGTTGAGCGATCTCGAGGGGCTGTCGTACCGGGAGATCGCGGAGGTGCTCGGCATTCCCATGGGAACCGTCATGTCCCGCCTACACAATGCCCGCAAGCGCCTGCGCCGCGTGCTCGGCCCCATCCTCGGGCTTGTCCTTTTCCTGGTGGCGGCGGCCGCACTGGTCGTGGCCGATCCGCCTGTCACCGTCGCGCAGCAGCAGGTCCGCTTCGGTGCCCAGGTGCTGCTGGCCAGCGACACCCCGCCCCCCGCCGGCAGCCGGATCGTGCCCGGAGGCGGAAATGAGCGCCTCGAGCAGTTCATGCCGCGGTTGCATCAGCTGTTCCGGTACAAGGAGTACGCGTCGCTGGGACAGTTTCAGGCCGAGGTGCTCGTGGGCACCACCCAGCGCTGGTCGGTGCCCGGCGACCGCACGCTCGAGCTCACCCCGGAGAGCGTGACCGGCAATATCGTGCGCCTGCGCCTGCGCCTGCAGCGCGGCGGCACCAGCGAGCTGACGACGAACCTCCAGGCGGCGTCCGGCGTCCCGGCGGTGATCGGCGGCCCACGCCACGACGACGGCGTGCTCATCATCATCGTGTGGGCGCACACCGGTCCGCGGTGAGCGTGCGGAGCGACGGATGAGCGACGGCGAGGAGCGCTACGTCCGCGAGCGTGCGCGGATCGAGCAGGGCCACACCAAGTACCGCGAGAAGCTGCGCGCCGAGGGCAAGCTCTTCGTCCGCGACCGGCTCACGCTCCTGCTCGATCCCGAGACCGAGTTCCAGGAGGACTGGCGCTTCGCCCGCAACCAGGAGCCGGACACCCCCGCCGACGGCGTCGTGACGGGCGTCGGCACCGTGGGCGGCCGCCCCGCCTGCATCATGGCCAACGACTACACGGTGAAGGCCGGCTCGTGGGGCGAGAAGACGGTGCTCAAGATCGTGCGCATCCAGGAAAAGGCGGCTCGCCTGCAGATCCCGCTGCTCTATCTCGTCGACGCCGCGGGCGGGCGCATCTCGGAGCAGATCAAGATCTTCCCGGGGCGCTTCCACGCGGGGCGGATCTTTTACAACGAGGTCCAGCTCTCGGGGGTCGTCCCCCAGGTCTGCATCCTCTTCGGCCCCTCACCGGCGGGCTCGGCCTACCTGCCGGCGCTCACCGACCTCGTCATCATGGTCGACGGCA
>JBGPYK010000361.1:0-3728 GCA_041493245.1 Methylomirabilia bacterium
TCCGAGTCGCCCTGCGACGCGTGCGAGTCGCCGGCGGAGAGCAGCGCGCCCTTCACGGCCACCGGGTAGTACATCGTGGCGCCCTTGCCGATGCGCCAGTCGTCGATGTTGCCGCCGACGTAACTCGGCGGGATCGAGTCGACCATGTCCGCTTCCGCGGGCGCCAGCCCGAGCACGCCGAAGTGCGGGCGGATGGGGACGCGCACGTTCTTCAGCACGCCGTGATTTTCCTGGATGGTGCGGTGGTCGACGGGGACGCCGGGGTAGTCGATGGTCTTGTGCACGACGCCGAAGGGATCGGTCTGAGGCGTCCACCGGAAGTTGTAGAGCGCCTTCGCCCAGTTCCGCTCGCCCGACGTGTCCACCTCGTAGATCGTGATGACCTCGCGTGGCTTCGGGTCGGTGAGGAGCTCCTTGTAGTGGAAGCCCCACCACGCGGCGGCGTTGCTGCCGAAGCTCTTGCCCTTGTACTGCGGGTTGGCGCAGGGGCGCGGGCGCACGTCGACGATGCGCACCTCGAGGATGTCGCCGGGCTCGGCGCCACGCACGGCCACGGGGCCCGTGCAGATGTGCACGCCGAGGCCTTCACCGGCTCCGCGCCCGAAGAGCGTCGGTTGCATGGGTCCCGCGCCGCGGCGGTCGACGCCCTTGCGTTGCCGATCCCAATAAAAGACGCTCTCGGCGCCCGGATCGCCCTTGACCATCCGCTCGGCGTCGTCGTTGGCGTGATGCGTGAGGGCCTCGATGGTGACGAAGTCGCCGGAGTTCACCTCGACGAGCGGCGGCAGCAACTTGCTGAAGTACCCCCAGTGCACGGTCTTGTCGTTGGCGGGGACGTAGTAGTGATTGCGTGTTCCGGGCACCATCCCGGGCTGCGCCTGCGCCGGCACCGGCGCGAGCTGCGCGATCCCGAGGGAGGCCGCCACGCCGCCCACGGTGACGGCGGTCTTGAGAAAATCTCGGCGATCGGCGTTCGTGAGGTCGTCGGCCATGTGTCTGCCTCCTGGGCTGGGGTTAACGGGAGGCTCTTCGTTGAGCGGTGGACGAGATCGAGACCGACCGTACGGCAGCCGAGCCCACGCTGTCAAGGACGCCGCCGGGCTCAAACTGAGACACTACCGATCGCGTCCGAGCCTGGCGCGGACGCGATCAGGTGGGATAGAATCGGGGGTAGTGGTTGGAGGGGGCCGGTCCAGGGTATGTCCACGAATTCTCCGATCTGCGCGGAAGTGCCCGTGTCGAAAGGCGGAACAGATTTGACACGCTCCGCTGGATGGTGCTATGGTTCGCCCCGGCAATGCCTCCCGTCAGGCTCCGGAGCTAGGGCCGTTTCGCTGACGGCGATCGGCGCGCGCGCAGTCGAGGCCGCGTGATGGACCGCCCGCCCCTCCCGAAATACAGGAAGCCCCCCGTCGTCGAGACCGTGCTCAGCG
Organism: Methylomirabilia bacterium; assembly: GCA_041493245.1. GTDB lineage: Bacteria > Methylomirabilota > Methylomirabilia > Rokubacteriales > CSP1-6 > DATHGT01. The sequence continues at coordinate 1,434 of JBGPYK010000361.1, forward strand.
TGCAGTTCGCGCCGCTGAAGTCGTTCTCGCTCCCCCACTTTGGGCTTTTCTGGAGCACCATCCGCGAGGACTACCCGCAGCAGGCGATGAAACCGCCCCTGGGGGATGCTGTCGAGGACCTCGCTAGACCACCAGTGCCGAACAAGATCGGCATTAAGCTCACCGCTGAGCCCGAGGCGCGCTGTTGGTTCCTCAACGCGTCCGGAACCGAGTTGGTTCAGCTTCAGCGAGACCGTTTCGTCCGCAATTGGCGGAAGGTGACCGGCAGCGAGGAGTACCCCAGCTACAACTCGCTTAAGCCCCGCTTCGTACGTGACTGGACCCATCTCGTGGACTTCCTGGAGCGCGAGCAGCTTGAGCAGCCTCAAGTGAACCAGTGTGAGGTGACGTACATTAATCACCTGGCCGTTGACGTTGAAAGCCTGGGGGCCGCCCACCGCTTCGCTAGGGGTATCTCCCCGTTGTCGGGCGAGTTCCTGCCGGAACCGGAGACGACGCAGCTCCAGGTCCGGTACCTCATGGGCGACAAGAAGGGCCGGCTACATGTGGCAGTGCAGCCCGGCATACGCCTCGATGATCGCCGCGCGGTGCTCCAACTCGCACTCACGGCGCGCGGGACGCCAGCCTCTTCAAGTCTTGAGGACATCCTCGCGTGGTTCGATGTAGGCCATGAGTGGGTGGTCCGAGGCTTCACGGACTTTACGAGGAGTGAAATGCACGCGACCTGGGAGCGGATACAATGACCCCGGTGCTTAGCTCAGAGACCGGAACGATGACTCAATTGCTGCAGGGCTCCACCTGGGAAGCTGAGGCCTATCAGCACGCCCTTGCGCTGAAGGACCTTCCGGACACATGGGACCGGCCCGGCAGCAGGAAGCCGACAATCCCGGCGATCAACGCGGCCCTGAAGTACATCGAGGGTGTCGCAGAGCTAGAGCTGTTCGTCCTCGGGGCTCCCTTCATTGCCCCGATGTCGGACGGCGGTGTCCAGCTTGAATGGGAGCGTGGCCAGCGGCAACTCGAAATTGAGCTGCTGCCCGACGGCTCCGCGCGCTTCCTTGCGTCCGACGCCGGCGAAATCACGGAAGGCGAACTCGGCCCCGTGTTGTTGTCGCCCTACGTGAAGTCTCTGTTCGGTTGGCTCGCGGCCGCGCCCTGATAGGGCCTCGGTGCCGCGGGCGGGATGCCGCCGGACTATCTCGATGACGGGGAACTGGCGGCTGATGCCGTCTTGTGGCGGTCGATCAACCCCCGCCACATCAAGCCAGACCTGACAGTATCGAGCGCCGCCTACAGCACTACCGGCCTTTCGGTCTACGTGCTTGCCGAGACCTCAGCGGTGGCGCTGGCAGCCAAGTTCCCAGGTTGGCCGTTTCAATCGTTCACTTCGCAGGTCGCCCGCAACGCAGGTTGCATTATCTGCAAGATCCCCGACGATGACGGCGACACCTCCCATCGAGAGATCCATCGCGCGGGAAATCCGGGGACTCGACTGAGCAAAACAGAATCTGTGAAGATTCGTGACGCCGCCGTGTGGGTCTACCACGACGACGTCCCGATGCCGGCGGCGCCGCCGCTTCCTCGAATAGGCTGAACATGGGATCGCTGACAAGGGGGTAATGGGCGCGAATACTCTCACTCTCATGGGCCTTATTCTTAACGTGGTCGCCGTCATGTTCTACTTTCCTCCGCGCGTGCTTCAATTCGACGAGGATGGGCGGGCTATCGCAGGCATCGCTCTGGACCCGAGGCCCGAGAAGGCTCGAGCCGGGAAGTGGCAGGTACGCCTTGCCGGAATCGGGCCCTTGCTACTCTTCGCGGGTTTCCTGCTCCAGCTGGCGGACGTCATCTGTGGCTGGCGCTAGACGGCGCGCTTTTTCAAACTGATGCACTACCCCCGTGCTCGTGTGACCGCAGGGGGGCCCTGGGCCTCAGCCTTCTGTGCGTACAACGGGTAGTACTTTCTCGCCGAAGAGCTGTACGGTGCGGACGGGATCGACGGCGAGACTGACGCTGAACATGAGCCGCCGCGCCCCGGCCGCGTAGGCGGCGCGCACCTGCGCCAGGCACTCCTCCGGCGTGCCGCACACGGCGAGGCGGCGCGAGAGATAGTCGAAGAGGCCCAGCTCGGCGACGAGGGCGGCGTCGGCGTCGCCCGGGCGCGTGCTGTAGCGGCGGCGAAGCTCCAGGAGCGGCTCGTGGTATTGGGGCGGCACGCCGCGGCGGGCGAGGTCGCCGCCGCCCATGACGTACGCCGACACGAACGCGAGGATCGCGCCGATCTTGCGGCGGGAA
>JBGPYK010000137.1:0-6374 GCA_041493245.1 Methylomirabilia bacterium
GATGGCAAAGATGAACAACGTCCAGATGGCCCTCGATACGGCGCGGCTTGCGCGCGACATCATGGGCGCCGCAGGGATCGTGGACGAGCACCCCATCATGCGCCACATGATGAACCTGGAAACCGTGAACACCTACGAGGGAACGCATGATATCCACACCCTCATCGTCGGCCGCGACATCACCGGCCTGGACGCGTTCGGTGCGTAGCACGCTGCGCCTGATCGTCGCGTTCGTCGTCCTTGCCATGACGCCGGCGCCGGCGATGGCGGCGAACGAACTGGTGGTCGTCACGTCCTTTCCCAAGGAATTGTTCGAAGGGTACAAGAAGGCGTTCGAGGCGGTGACTCCTGGTGTGAAAGTCATCGTCAAACAGCAGCAGACCAACCAAGGCGTGACGTATTTGCGGGAGACGCGGGCGAAGCCGGATGCGGATATCTTTTGGGTGTCGGCCGTGGACGCGTTCCTCACGCTCAAGCAGGACGGGCTCCTCGACAGGGTGACGCTGCCGAAAGACGCGACGGTGCGGATTCCGGCGAAGATCGGCGACTTCCCCATCCACGATCCTGACGGCTACTACTTTGGCTTCGCGGTGTCGGGCTACGGGCTCATGTGGAACACGCGCTATCTCCAGGCGAACAAGCTCGCGCCGCCCAAGGAGTGGGTGGACCTCGTCGATCCCCGCTACCACGGGCACCTCGTCATGAGCGCGCCGTCGCGCAGCGGGACGACGCACCTGACCGTGGAGACGATCCTCCAGGGCTATGGCTGGCCGAAGGGCTGGGAGATCCTGCTCGCGGCCGGCGGCAACATGGGGACGATCACCGAGCGGAGCTTCGGCGCACCGGAGGCCGTAATCTCCGGCCAGTACGGAATCGGCGTCGTGATCGACTTCTTCGGGCTCTCCGCGATCGCCTCCGGCCAGCCTGTGGACTTCGCCTACCCGTCGCTGACGGCCGTCGTCCCCGCGAGCGTGGCCAAGGTGAAGAACGGGCCGAATGGCGAGAACGCCCTCAAGTTCATCAGCTACCTGCTCTCCGACGAGGGCCAGATGCTGCTGTTCACGCCGGCGATCGGCCGGCTGCCCGTCGTGCCCGCGCTCTACGCCAAGGGGCCGAAGGGATACCCAAACCCGTTCCAGCTCAAGCTCGGTGGCGTGAAGTTCGACGCCACGCTCTCCTCCTCGCGCGTCGCCCTCGTCAATGCGCTCTTCGATCAGGTCATCACCTTCCGGCTCTCCGAGCTGAAATCCGCGTGGGGTGCGATCCACCAGGCGGGCGCCGCGGTCGCCCAGGCCAAGGGCGGAGGCAAGAACGTGGAGCGGGCCGAGGCGCTGCTGCGTGAGGCGCGCGGGCTCGCGACGTCGGTGCCGCTCGACGACAAGAAAGCGGACAAGGCACTCAACGACGCCTTCAAGAGCAAGGCGGAGGTGAAGGCCAAGCAGGAGAGCGAGTGGGACGCCTTCGCCAAAGCCAGCTACGCCAGGGCGCGCGCCCTCGCCGCCGAGGCTCAGGCCGCCGCGCGCTGATGGCCTGATGGCGCCCGCCCCGGCGCGGGCCCTGTCTCGCCTCGTCACCACGCGAGCCGGAGCCGAGGGGCAGCTCGCGCTCTTCGCCGCGCTGCTCGTCCTGCTCGCCGTCTTCATCGCGTATCCGCTGTTCCGAGTGCTCGCGGTCTCGGTCGCCTCGCCCGAAGGCCTGACGCTCGCCCACTTCGCGGCCTTCTTCGCGCGGCCGCTGTTCATCGAATCGCTCATCAACACGCTCGTCGCCGGCGTGGCCGCCGTGGCGTTCGGCAGCCTCGTCGCCTTGCCGCTGGCGCTCCTCGTCGCCCGCTACGACTTCCCCGGTCGCGGCCTGATCCAGACGCTGGCGGTGCTGCCGCTCGTCATCCCGCCCTTCGTGGGCGCGGTCGCCTTCCAGCAGATTCTCGGGCGCAGCGGCATCGTGAACCTCTTCCTGCTCGACACGCTCGGCTTCGGCATCCCGTTCATGGAAGGACTCACGGGCGTGGTGCTGGTCCAGACGCTGCACTACTTCCCCTACATTCTGGTCAACACGGCCTCGGCGCTCCAGGGGATCGACCCGGCCTCCGAGGAGGCGGGCCAGATGCTGGGCTGTCACGGCTGGCGCCTCTTCCGTCGCGTGACGCTGCCGCTGGCGTTTCCCGGCTTCGTGGCCGGCGCACTGCTCGCGTTCATCCGCGTGATCGACGACCTCGGCACCCCGTTGATGCTCAACTACACCAAGCTGCTCGCGCCGCAGGCGTACCTGCGCGTGACGACTATGGGGATGAGCGACGTCGACGGCTACGTCATCTGCGTGATCCTCGTGCTGCTCTCGCTCGGCGCGCTGTGGGGCGCGAAGGCGTTCCTGGGGCGCGGCGAATGGGCGAGCCTCGCGCGCGGGCCTTCGCTCACGCTGACGCGCCTGCGCGGGACGCGAACGCTGGGCGCGTTGATCGTCGCAGGCCTCCTGCTCGGTCTGGCACTCCTGCCGCACGCCGGCATCCTGATCCTCTCGTTCTCCAAGGTATGGAGCTTCTCGTATCTCCCCACGCGCTGGACGCTGGACAACTACGGCGAGATCCTCGTGCGCACGCCGTACTTTGTCTGGAACACGCTGCGCTACGCGCTGCTCGCGGCTGGCGTCGATGTCGTGCTCGGCGCCGCCATCGCGTGGCTCTTGCTCCGCGGCAGCGTCCGCGGGCGCGGCGTGCTCGACGCGATCGCCACCGTCCCCCTGGCCGTTCCCGGCGTCGTGCTGGCCATCGGCTATCTGCGCGTCTTCCACGGCTGGGACGTGCCCGGGCTCGGCCAGCCGCTCACCGCCACGTGGCTGATCCTCGTCGTCGCCTACGCCGTGCGGCGGCTGCCCTACACGGTCCGCGCGGCGTACGCCACGCTCCAGCAGCTCCACGTCTCGATGGAGGAGTCGGCGCAGAGCCTGGGCGCGCCGCCGCGGCGGACCGTCCGCCGCATCACGCTGCCCCTCATGACGCGCGGGCTCGTCGCCGGTGGCCTCATCGCGTTCATCACCTCGGCCGTCGAGCTGTCCTCGACCATCCTGCTCGTCCCTCGCATCGAGCTGGGCCCGCTCTCCTACGGTATCTACATCTACATGCAGTCGGCCGTGGGTCGCGGCCCCGGCGCTGCCCTCGGCGTTGTCGCGATTCTGCTCGTCGCCATCGGCACCGCGCTGATCAACCGCCTGTCGACCCGCGGGACAGGAAGCGCGTTCCGCCTGTGATCCCGGGGGCATGACCACGGCGGCTATCGAGCTGCGCAGCGTCGGCAAGCGCTATGGCGCGACGTGGGCGGTGCGCGACGTGAGCCTCGCCATCGCGCCCGGCGAGTTCTTCACGCTGCTCGGCCCCTCGGGCTGCGGCAAGACCACCGCGCTCCGGATGATCGCGGGCTTCGTCGAGCCCGACGAGGGCGAGATCTTCCTCGATGGCCGCTTGGTGGCTGGCGTCCCGCCGTGGCGCCGTGACCTCGGGCTGGTGTTCCAGAGCTACGCGCTCTGGCCGCATCTCTCCGTCTTCGAGCACGTCGCCTTCGGTCTGCGCGAGCGCCGAACGCGAAGCGACGAGCTGCGGTCGCGCGTCGCCGACGCGCTCCGGATGGTCGGGCTCGAGGGACTCGCGGATCGCCGGCCCTCCCAGCTTTCCGGCGGCCAGCAGCAGCGCGTGGCCCTGGCGCGCACCCTCGTCCTCCGCCCCCGCGCGCTGCTCCTCGACGAGCCGCTGTCGAACCTCGACGCCCGCCTGCGCGCCCAGATGCGCGTCGAGCTGCGGCGTCTGCACCGCGAGCTGGGGATCACGACGCTCTACGTGACTCACGACCAGGAGGAGGCGATGGCGCTCTCGACGCGCCTGGCCGTCTTCGACCACGGCGTGATGATCCAGCTCGGCACCCCCGCCGAGGTCTACCGCCGACCCGCCACCCGCTTCGTCGCCGAGTTCCTCGGCGCCGCCAACCTGCTGCCCGCCACGGTGGAGCCGGGGAGCGGGCGCCGCCGCGTGAAGCTCACCGGGGGTCCCGTCGTCATCACGGACGTCGCGGCGGCGGGCGAAGGGACCACCGTGCTCTGTCTCATCCGCCCCGAGACGATCCGAATCGCGTCCGGGGAGACGGCGGCGAAGAACCGATTCCCGGCGATGGTCCAGAGCGTGGTCTACCTCGGCGGACGCTACGACTGCGAGCTGGCGCTCGGCGACGGCCTCGTCCTCCGCGCCGACCTCCCCGCAAGCGCCGCCGTCTCGCCACCCAAGCCCGGCGCGCCTGTCGCGATCACGATCGCCCCCGAGGATGTCCTCCTCCTGCCCGATGAGCCGAGCCCTCTTGTCGGTAGTGCATCAGTTTGAAATCCTGGGTAGGCTCGGCCGCCCGCCGCCCGTGCGATACTCCGACCATGGCAGACCCTCTCTGCGCCGAGTGCTCTAGGCCGATCCTGTCCACCGAGAACAAGTCGACAGTCGAGCAAGTCGACGCCTGCACGATGGCGGTTGAGCACCTCACCTACCATTCGACGTGCCGGGATCAGAAGACGGCAAGGAAGGCGTAGATGCCGAGCCGACCGAAACGCCCCGGAGACTTCGCCCAGATCGCCAAGCTCGTCGTGGACATCGCCACGGGCCAGGCGCCGCCCGATCCGCCGATTCAGCCGGAGAGCCCCCGGGCCATCGTAGGGCGTAAGGGCGGGCTCAAGGGGGGCAAGGCCAGGGCGCATGGTTTGTCTATCCCGAGAGGATCAGGACACAGGACGGTTTCTCCGCGACGTTTCGCGACGAGAAGGGTAAGACCGTGCGAATCCTGAGACAGCGCGCGCTCTGCATACCCGGCACCCTCGACCCTCGGCCTCGGTCAAATCCAAACTGATGCACTACCCTCTTGTCGGCCCACAGGACAAGTAGGGAGAGACGGTGTATAAGAAGGGCCATGGCTGCCCAGAAGGTCGTTCACCCCAAAATCATCCGGCCTTTCCGCGTGATCGTCGTGCAGGAAGAGGAGTGGCTGTCCGCTCGCGTTCTTGAGTACAACCTCGCTGCCCAGGCGCGCACGCTCGACGGCCTCTACGTAGAACTCGAGCGCGTGGTGCTCGGGCACGTCGCCGCGCGCCGCGAGCATGGTCAGGAGCCGTTCGAGGACATGCCCCGCGCGCCGAAGAAGTACTGGGACATGTTCGAGCGGTCGAAGGTCCCGCTTCCCGTGCAAAAGTTCCCGATCGACATCAAGAAGCCCGCGCCTCTCAGGATTGACCGGCCCGAAGTCCGGGTGGCAGCGACGAGATAGCGTTGTCGCCGCGGTTCTCCCAGAGACCAACGCTGGGGGAGTTCATTGCTGTCGCCAAGCAGCGCTTCGGCTACGCCCTCCGTCGAACCGTGCCAATCGGCGGCTCGTTCGGCAAAGAACGGTTGAAGTATCTCTTCAGGAAGAAGGACGGCAAGATCATTGACCTACCGTTTCAAGCAGACCACGCCAGACTTTCTCAGAACAGCTTCGAGGCTCTCTGCCAGAACGCCGGCATACCTGAAGAGGACTTTAGGCGGAAGGAGGACGACGAGGGGTAGGGCTGAGCGCTTTCGTCGCTCTGCCCAGGTTTGCTACAGTACGGCGCGAGGAGGACAGGCATGAACATCCGCTTCATCCCCGCGAGCGCGCTGATGGTGCTCGTTCTCGCCGTCGCCGTCGCGCTCGCCGCCGATCCCTGCGGCTATCGTGGCAAGCTCGATGCGCTGTATTGTGACGAGAACCGCGACCTGATCGCGGACCCGCCGAAGGATCCGGCCAAGCTCGTCAGCCCCGACCCGCTGGTCTTCACCTATGCGCCGGTCGAGGACCCCGCGGTGTACGAGGGCGCCTGGAGCGACTTCCTCAAGCACCTGACGAAGGTGACGGGCAAGAAGACGCAGTACTTCGGCCTGCAGAACTACGCGGCGCAGATCGAGGCGATGCGCTCGGGGCGGCTGCACATCTCCGCGTACTCGACGGGGAGCGTGGTGTACGCGGTGAACGTCGCGGGCGGCGTGCCCTTCGCCATCATGGCCGACCCCAAGGGCCCCTCGGGGTACCACCTCATCGTCATCACGCAGGCGAAGAACGACCAGATCAAGACGATCGCCGACCTCAAGGGCAAGCGCGTGGCGCACGTCTCCCAGACCTCGAGCTCCGGGCACCAGGCGCCCGTGTACTTTTTCTCTCGCATGGGGGTCGTCCCGGGCAAGGACTATCAGGTCGTCTTCACGGGTAAGCACGACAACAGCATCCTCGGCGTGGTGAACGGCGACTACGACGCGGCGGCCGTGGCCGACACCGTGCTCGAGCGGATGGTCGTGCGCAGCGTCGTCAAGGCCTCGGACTACAAGGTCATCTACA
>JBGPYK010000460.1:0-3024 GCA_041493245.1 Methylomirabilia bacterium
CTTGCGGCTCTCCAGCGCGCGGTGGGCCTCGGCGGCGTCCTTCAGCGGGAAGTCCGTCTCCATCCGCACCTTCAGCTTGCCGTCGCGGATCCAGCCGAGCACCTCGCCGGAGCGCTTTACCAGGTCCTCGCGCGTCGCGACGTGGTGATTGAGACTCGGCCTCGTGACGAAGAGCGAACCCTTGGCGTTGAGGATCTGCAGATCGAAGGGCCCGGTGGGACCGCTGGACTGGCCGTACAGGGCCATGAGACCGCGCGGGCGCAGGCAGTTGAATCCCTTGTCGAAGGTAGTCTTCCCGACGGAATCGTAGACGACGTTGACGCCCTTGCCATCCGTCAGCCGCTTCACCTCGGCCTCGAAGTCCTGGCTCGTGTAGAGGATGACGTCGGCCGCGCCCGCCTCGCGCGCGAGCTTGGCCTTGTCCTCGGTCGACACGGTGCCGATGACGCGCGCCCCGCGCATCTTCGCGATCTGACACAGGAGCAGCCCCACGCCGCCCGCCGCCGCGTGGACGAGGCAGGTGTCGCCGGGCTTCAACGGATAGGTCGAGCAGGCGAGATAGTGCGCCGTCATCCCCTGCAGCATCGCCGCCGCGCCCTGCTTGGCGGTGACCCCCTGGGGCAGCGTGACTAGCCGGGCGGCCGGGACCGCGGCGGACTGCGCGTACGCCCCGGGCACTCCGGTGTACGCGACCCTGTCGCCGACCTTGACGTCGGTCACGTTCGGCCCGACGGCCGTGACCGTTCCGCCGGCCTCCATTCCCAACGTCAGCGGCAACTCCGCCTTGTACTGGCCGCTGCGGAAGTAGACGTCGATGTAGTTGAGGCCCGCGGCCTCGACCTTGACGACGGCCTCGCCCGCTTTCGGCGTCGGCTCGGGAGCGTCTTCGTAACGCATGACCTCGGGACCACCGGGCGTGTGGATGCGAACGGCTTTCATCACGAACCTCCTCAGGAAACGTTCATCAACAGGATGGCACGACTTCGGCGAAACGGATTATAGCATCGGCCCGTCCCTCACGACGGAGCAGCCTCGGCCGCTTGCGTGATCCGCGCCAGGATCTTCTCCCGCGTCTGCGCGTCGAAGTCAGCGCCGTAGAATTTTAGGAAGAGCGCGCGGCGGATGGTGGCGGGCGACGCGGACGGGTCTTTCTCCCGCAACGAGGCGACGATGAGGGTGCGCGACGTCGCGAACATCGAAGAGGCCATCTTCAACCGCTCGGCGCCCGAGCGTTGGAGGAGCATCGCCCGGTACCTGCGCGCCATCTCGGGCGGGGTGTCGTTCATCCCGAAACCTCGCGATAGAGACCGTCGATCCCCAAGCGGCCGACCCACCGCGTGAGATACGCGCGGTCGAGGTCAGGGACGGCGTCGAGCAGGTTGCGGACGTCGGCGAGCTGGACCTCCGAGCGCGTGTCTCTCGCCCAGTCGAGCTTGGAGATGATCAGATCCTCCGGTGCCACGACGAAGGTCGCGACGCCGTCGATCATCACGCGGCGCCGGCGCCGGAACTCCTCGCGTCGATACTCGCTGTCCTTCCGCACGATGAAATCCACCTTCACGATCAGGGCCGTGTGGATGGCGTTGAACATCAACTGCCCAGTGATCGCCCTGTCCACCGCTTCCGGCTCGATGTAGAAGTCTTCGTGGAACAGCCCGCTCAGCCGGTCGACATCGCCTCGGGACACCTCGACGACGATGTCGATGTCTCGCGTCATTCGCGGGACCCCGTAGTAGTTCGCCGCGACCGAGCCGGTCACCATGTACGCGACGCGCGCAGTCTCGAGCCGCCCGGCGACGATCCTGAGAACCTCGAGATCCTCAGTCACGGTCGAGCCCCGCATCGGACCACAACAGCCACCCAGGGCGTCAATCGCGCCCTCAGATGAGCGGATCGCCGAGACGCCGGGCGGGGTCGAGCCAGTCGCGGACCGCGTGGTACATCGCATAGCACTCGAGGGCGAAGGGCGGGAAGCCGAGGTAGCCGAGCACGGGCATCTCGAAGAGCTTCACCCCGCCCAGGTAGGGCACGGTGTAGCTCCACTTCGTTGCCGCCCAGAAGTTCCAGAATTCCCACAGCACGCCGCACACGGCGCCGCTGGCGAGCAGCGAGACGAGCCGCGAGGCGTCGCCGTGCGCGAGGTCCGCCAGCCACGATGGCCGGCCGCGACGGTAGTTCCAGGGCTCGAGGAGCAGCACCCAGCCCGCCCATACCAGCGGGACGAGCCAGGGCGAAACGACGAGCAGCGGGATCACGACGGCGACGGCGCCGAGCACCATCAGCCCGCGGAGCAGCGCCAGCGACGGACGCCACGGCCGCACGCGCAGCCGCGCGAAGACGGAGGCACGCAGCGCGGCGGCGGTGAGGAACAACGCGGGGAAGATCGTCGCGAAGGCCCAGTCGTAGCCGACACGCCGGAGGAAGAGATCGGGCTCGAGGGCGTGGTACTGCCACCAGAGCCCCTGTGCGTCCAGACCGCCCCGCCAGAAGCGCGGCGCGTTGTACCACTCAAAGAGCCACCAGCCGGCGACGGAGACGAGGGCGACGAGCACGCCCTCCACGCGGTCGGTGGTCAGATACGAGCGGCCGGTCCCGCGGGCAACAAGCGCGTCGACCACAAGAACGTAGCCGCTCCAGACGATCGGCGTAAACCACTCGCCGACCCAGCCGACCCCCGAAAGCAGGGCCGCCTCGGCCCCGAGGACGACACCGACACCCACCCAGCCGTGTCCCCGCACAGTCGAGAGTCTCCTACCCTGGACTAATCACTATTCGTAACGAGCGCCGCGCGCGCCGAACGGTGACACGGCGGGAGGCGGGCGGACGGCGTCCTCTGACCACAGCGGCCTTCGCTCCGATCACCGGCGAGCCATTCCCACTCTTTCCGGCTGTTTCGTTGTATCGCGAGGCGGGAATGGGTCACCCGGACGCCGTCCGCTCGCCTCCCGCCGTGTCACCGTACGATGACCGTGTGCGAGTTCATGAATAATTCGGTCTAGGGTCGCCATGCCACTCAGTCCCGCC
>JBGPYK010000407.1:0-3407 GCA_041493245.1 Methylomirabilia bacterium
CCAGCACCAGGTCCGCGCAATCGTCAAGGGGCACGTTCTCCCCGACGAGGGCCGTCCAGAGCCAGGACCGCATGCGTATGAGTTGATCCGGCTCGCTCGTGATGCTGAGGCTCTCGACGCGGGGTGCGCCGCTCACTCGTTGGACTATAGCACGCGGGTCGGCACAGCCCGCCCGTCCGTCACTACGCTCATCGCGTCCGACGAGCGCCGACGTGTATCCTCCGCGCGTTAGCGTCGTTGCAGCACGACGACCGCGAGGTCGTCGTGGAGGCCGGCACCCTCGCGCGGAGCGCCGGCCTCGGCCACTGCCCGAGCAATGGCCGCCGCCGGCTCGGACCGGCACGTGTCGAGGAGGTTCACGAGCCCGGCCAGCCCGGGTCGACGACCGTTCGCATCGGGGTTCTCGAGCGCCCCGTCGGTCACCAGGACGAGGGAGTCACCCGCCGCGAGCGTCACCTCGATTTCGTCGAAGGTCGCCTCCGCGAAGGCGCCGACCATCATGTCGCCGCCGGCGACGGCCAGGGGGACGTCGGCGTGGCGGACGATCAGCGGAGGCGGGTGGCCCCCGTTGGCGATGACGACGTGGCCGGGGCGGCCCGGGTCCACGACGGCGAGAGCGACGGTGACGAACTTGTTCGGCGGCATGTCCCGACAGAGGGAGACGTTCAGGCGGCGGAGGGCGGCGGCCGGACTCGTCTCGTGCGCGGCGATCTCGCGGAGCAGGGTACGGACCATCACCATGAGAAGGGCGGCAGGGATCCCTTTGCCCGCCACGTCGCCGATGGCCACGCCAAGGCGGTCGCCCATGGCGATGACGTCCAGGAAATCACCTCCCACCACCGTCGACGGATGCAGGATGGCCGCCGCCTGGAGACCAGCGAGGACCGGCGGAACCTCGGGGAGCAGGCGGAGCTGGATCTCCCGCGCGGCCTCCAGATCGCGCCCGAACTGCGCGAGTCCCTCGGCCGACGACCACTGTCCGAGGACGTTCAACAGCGGGCTGGTGAGGCGGGTCTGCTCCGTCCGGCGGAGGAGCGACTGCACGCGCGCCAGCACTTCCGCCGGGTCGAAGGGCTTGGCCACGTAGTCGTCGGCCCCCCGTTCGAAGCCCGCCATCCGGTCCGTGAGCTTGGCCTTCGCCGTCAGCATGATGACGGGCATGCGCGCGGTGCACGTCTCCGCCCGCAGGCGCCGCAGCGTCTCCAGACCATCCAGCCGCGGCATCATCGAGTCGAGCAGGACGAGATCGGGGGGCTTGGCGGCGATCTTTTCGAGGGCATCGACGCCGTCGCGGGCCGTGGTCACCACGTAGCCGGCCCGGCGAAGCGTCAGCGTCAGGATCGTGCTGATGTCGGGCTCGTCGTCGACGACGAGGATCTGGGAAGGTGTCATACGCGATCTCCTACTGCGACCAGCGCGCTCTCACGAGCCAGGGACGAACCTGCTCGAACGCCAGCTCGAGTTCCTTGAGCATGGCGGACCCTCCGTCCAGTGTGCCCGCCTCGCCCAGGACCTCGAGGCTCTCACAGAGCGCAGCCATGCTGCGGGCGCCCAGCATCGCGGAGCTCGACTTCAGGCTGTGGGCCGCCCGTTCGAGGCTGCCGGCGTCCCCGGTCTCGACGGCCTCCCGGAGGACCGTGAGCTTGCGGGGAGTTTCCCCGAGGAACATCCCGAAGAGCTCCTCGAGGACATCGGGGACCCCTTCTTCCTGCAGCGCGAGGAGGCGGGCCACGGCTTCCTTGTCGAGGACGTCGACTTCGACCGCGGCTCCGTCCGGCCTGACTTCAGGCGCGGGGGGGGTCGGGCGGGGCATCCAGCGCTCGATCATGGCCCGGAGCGCGTCGGCCGCGACCGGCTTCGTGAGGTAGTCGTCCATCCCCGCGGCCATGCAGCGCTCACGATCCCGCGGCATGGCGTTCGCGGTCATCGCGACGATCGGGAGACGGCGCTCACTGCCCTCCTCGCGGGCCCGGATCTCCCGGGTCGCCTCGACGCCGTCCATCTCGGGCATCTCGCAGTCCATCAAGACCAGGTCGTAGGGGACGCGCGCCACGGCGTCGACGGTCTCTCGACCGTTCGCGACCACGTCCGAACGATAACCGAGCTTCTTGAGCAGCAGCGTCGCCACGCGCTGGTTCATCGCGTTGTCCTCGGCCACGAGGATCCAGCCGCGCCCGGTCGCCGGCGACCGCTCCTCCTCTGGAGAAACCGCCGGCGTCTTCTCGGCCATCCGGTCGCGCGCTTCTACGGTCACGGTGGCCAGGCAGTCGAACAGCCGTGATGGGCGGACGGGCTTCGTGAGGCACTCTCGGATGCCGACATGCTGGGCCGCTTCGCGATGCTCGTGTTGTCCCAGCGACGTGAGCAGGACGAGGCGAACCGGGGCCAGCTCGGGGTCCTGCGAGATAGCGCGGGCCAGCTCGATGCCGTCCATGCCCGGCATCTGCATGTCCAGCACCGCGACGTCGAATGGTTCCTTTGCATGACGGGCCGCGCGGAGGAGCGCCAAGGCGTGAGGGCCATCCTCCGCCGTGCCGGGCTGGAGCCCCCAACCGCGGAGCTGATCACGCAGGATCATGCGATTCGTCGCGTTGTCGTCGACGACGAGCACGCGAAGGCCGCGGAGATCGGTCCGCGGCTCGGGATCGGCGGCCGGGGTCGTCGGCTGTCCGAGCCGGGCGGTGAACCAGAACATGCTCCCCTGCCCCGGCGTGCTTTCGACTCCGATCTGCCCGTTCATCAGCTCCGTGAGCCGCCTCGAGATGGCGAGACCCAGGCCCGTGCCTCCGTATCGCCGCGTCGTCGAGCTGTCGACCTGCGAGAACGACTGGAAGAGTCGGCGCTGCCCCTCCGGCGGGATTCCGGGGCCCGTGTCCCGGACCTCGAAGCGCACGAGGGTGTCGTCGGCCATCGCGTCGGCCACCGCCACCCGGAGGACGACTTCACCCCGGCCGGTGAATTTGACGGCGTTGCCCACCAGGTTGACGAGGATCTGGCGGAGCCGCCCGGGATCGCCCTGCAAGCGGGCGGGGACATCCGGGGGCACGAACGCGGCCAGCTCCAGGCCCTTCTGCTGAGCCTGCTCCGCCAGCAGTTCGACCACCTCCTCGACAATCGTCCGGACGCTGAAGTCCACCATCTCGAGCTCGAGCCGGCCCGCCTCGATCTTCGAGAAATCGAGGATGTCGTTGATCACCGTCAGCAGCGCCTGACCCGACACCCGCACGGCGTTGGCGTACTCGCGCTGCTCGGCGGTCAGGGAGGTGTCGAGGAGCAGCCCCGTCATCCCGATGACCCCGTTCATGGGCGTGCGGATCTCGTGACTCATCGTCGCCAGGAACTCGCTCTTGGCGCGGGTGGCCGCTTCGGCGGCGTCGCGGGCCGCCAGCGTCTCGGCGTGGAGCCGC
>JBGPYK010000581.1:0-2266 GCA_041493245.1 Methylomirabilia bacterium
GAGAGCATGCTCTTCCCGGAGGTGCTGCAGCACCGCTTCTTCATCCTGATCGTCGTGGCCTTCGCCATCTTCGAGTGGATGGTGCGGACGGCGCGCCTGGCCAGGCCCGCGTGCGCGCTCGTCTTCCCGCTGCTCTGCGCCGTCGGAGGCGGACTCCTGCTCACGCACTCCCACGCCTCGCTGAACCTCAAGTCCGAGTTCCTCATCGAGGTGACCCACGCGCCGCTCGGCGTCCTCGGGATCGCCGTCGGCTGGGGACGCTGGCTCGAGCTGCGGATCGGGTCGGGTGAGGGCGGTCTGCCCGGGCGCGTCTGGGCCGCCGCGCTCGTCGGCGTGGGGCTGCTCCTCGTCTTCTATCGCGAGAGCTAACGGGCTGCGTTACCTCCGGATCGCCCTGCTCGCGCTCGGCCTCACGATGCTGGCCGTCATCGTGGCCGACAACGACCCGGCCGCCATCGCCACCTCCATCGTGCGGCTCGGCTGGCGCCTCGCCGTGTTGCTCTGCTTCCCCGTGGGGCTCGTGATGTTCTTCGACACGCTCGGCTGGCGCTTCGCCTTCACACGCGACAGGGTCGGCCTCGGCACGCTGATGCCGGCGCGTTTGGTGGGCGAGGCGTTCAACATGACGACGCCCACCGCGGCGCTAGGCGGCGAGGCCGTGAAGGCGTGGCTCCTCCGCGGCCGCGTCCCCGTCGACGAGGGCCTGTCCTCGGTGATCGTCGCCAAGACCACGATCACGATCGCCCAGGGCATGCTGCTGCTCCTCGGCGTGGTGCTCGCGTGGACGAGCCTGGCCGCGGATTCGCGGTTGCTCGTCGCGATGCAGTGGCTGCTCGGCCTCGAGGTCCTGGCGCTCGCCGTCTTCGTCGTCGCCCAGACCCGCGGCCTCGCCGCCTTCGGCGGGCGCCTGCTGGGGCGCGTGGGCATCCGCCGCTTCGAGCGTCACGAGGCGCTTGGCCGCGTCGACCGCGCCCTGGCGGGTTTCTATCGCGAGCAGCCGGCCCGGCTCGCGCTCTCGATCGTCTGCCACTTCGTGGCGTGGCTGCTGGGGGCGCTGGAGGCCTACCTGATCCTGTGGTTCCTCGGCACGCCGGTGTCGCTCGTCACCGCGACGGTGATCGAGGCCTTCGGCACCGGCATCCGCTTCGCGACCTTCCTGATCCCGGGCAGCCTCGGCGCGCTAGAAGGCGGCTACGCGGCGACCTTCGCCGCCCTCGGCCTGGGCTCGACCACCGGCGTCTCCTTCAGCCTCGTCCGCCGCCTACGCGAGGCCGTCTGGATCGCACTCGGTCTCGCCGTCTTCGCACTGATGCGCCCGCCGCGGACGCCCGACCCGCCGGGCGCCGACCCGCGTTCCGGCTGAGCCGGCCGGAGGTTCTCCTCGCCGGAGGTAGGGCGGGGGCTTGTCCCCCGCCGGCGTCCGCGAGCTGGAGCACGCTCGACCCTGAAACCCGCTCGTCGCACCACCGCGCGACGAGCCCCGGACCGTACGGGGTTGTTCAGGACGTACTCGCTGGCGTGCGCGCGCCGCTCATCGCCGCCAAGAAGACGGCGGGGGACAAGCCCCCGCCCTACAGCACCCTTCGATACGCGAGCATTAGGTTAACGCCGATGCCCCTTGACGGGGACACCGCAAGGGGAGGGCTGAGTACCGACGTGGCCTCGCGCTCCCGTCCTGCCATGACAGCATCGGCTGCGACTATACGTCACCGCATACGAACTTCTGATTCGGGACGGCGCGAACGACTACTTGCGGCCGGCCTGGGCCTTCTTCGCGGGGGCTGGCTCGGCCCTCGCTTCGACGCGGCGGGCGATCTTGGCCGGCGGCTTTTTGTCGGGCTGGCCGGGGATCGCGGCCTGCACGCGCTTGGCCAGGCTCTCTTTGAGGGCTTCCATGAGGTCGATGACCTGGGCGCGCTGGACCTGCGGGCCGACGGCGGTGATCTCTTTGCCTTCCACCTTGGAGTCGACGAGGTCGAGCACGCGCTGGCGGTAGTCGTCGGCATAGCGGGTGGGCTCGAACTCGGTGCTGGAGAGGCCGTCGATGAGCTGCTGGGCGAGCTGCAGCTCACCGTCCTTGATCTTTGCCGACTGGCCCTTGTCGATCTCGTCGAAGCTGCGCACCTCGTCGGCGAAGTACATGGTGTGGAGCATGAGCCCGCTCTGCGCGGCGCGGATCAGGACGAGGCTCTCCTTGCCGCGCATGACGAACGTCGCCAGCGCCACGCGCCCGCTCGCCGTCATGGCGTCGGTGAGGAGTCGGTAC
>JBGPYK010000174.1:0-5665 GCA_041493245.1 Methylomirabilia bacterium
AGGTCTTCCGTCCTGTGGACGGCGACGACGTCGTCGCTCTCCGCGACGTGTCGCTCACCATCGAGCGCGAGGAGTTCGTCGCCATCGTGGGGCCGTCGGGCTGCGGCAAGTCGACGTTGTTGCGGCTGATCGCCGGCCTGCTGCGCCCCACGGCGGGTGACGTCCTCATCGACGGGACGCCCGTGACGGAGCCGCGCCAGGATACGGGCATCGTCTTCCAGAACCCGACGCTGCTGCCCTGGGCCAGCGTCACCGACAACGTGCTGTTCCCGCTCAAGTTGATGCGCCAGATGCGCGAGGACAGCGTCACCACCGTACACGAGCTGCTGAAGCTCGTCGGGCTCGCCGGCTTCGAGCACCGCTACCCGCGCGAGCTGTCGGGCGGAATGCAGCAGCGCGCGGCCATCTGCCGGGCGCTCATCCACGATCCCGGCATTCTCCTGATGGACGAGCCCTTCGGCGCGCTCGACGCGCTGACGCGCGAGGAGATGAGCCTGGAGCTGCTCCGCATCTGGACGGCGCAGCCGAAGACGATCCTCTTCGTCACCCACTCGATCCCCGAGGCGATCCTGCTCGCCGATCGCGTGCTGGTCATGTCGCCGCGACCGGGCCGCATCGTCGAGGACATCGCCGTTCCGCTGCCGCGGCCGCGGACCTTCGATCTCGAAGGGCGGCGCGAGTTCCAGGAGTGCGCCCAGCGCATCCGGAGGCTGATCTTTGGACGAGCGACCGTCGGCAGCGGCGCGGCGTAGTCGGGCGCGCTTCCGGAGGTCGGCGCGGGACGTCGTCCAGCCGACGCTGTTCTTTATCCTGTTGCTCGCCGTCTGGGAGCTGGCCGTCCGCGTCTTTCACATTCCCGTCTATTTGCTGCCCGCGCCTTCGGTGATCTGGACCGACACCACGCGGATCGCCGGCGCGGTCGCCGGCCACACACTGGCCACGCTGCAGACGATCGTCATCGGCTTCCTGGTCTCCATCGTCGTCAGCCTCCCGCTGGCCGTCGTGATCACCTACTCGCGGCTCTTCGCCAACGCGGTCTATCCCCTGCTCGTGCTGACCCAGTCCATCCCCAAGGTGGCGCTGGCGCCGATCCGGGTCGTGGCCCTCGGCGCCAACGAGATGCCCCGCGTCGTGGTGACCTTCCTGGTCGCGTTCTTCCCGCTGGTGATCTCTATCGCGGCCGGGCTCACCTCCGTGCCGCCCGACCTCATCGAGCTGGGGCGCTCGTACAAGGCCACGCGCTTCCAGGAGCTGCACCGGATCCGCCTCCCGTACGCGATCCCGTTCATCTTCAGCGGACTCAAGGTCGCCATTACCCTATCGGTGGTCGGCGCGGTGGTCGGCGAGTTCGTGGCCGCCAACCGCGGGCTCGGCTACCTGATCACGTCATCCACCGCGTTCTTCAAGACGCCGGTGGCTTTCGGCGCCATGATCCTGCTCTCGATCATGGGCATCGTGCTGTTCCAGACGCTCGTCATCGTCGAGCGCGTGTTCTTTCCGTGGTCCTCCGCCGCGGGAGAGCCCAACCCATCGCTGTGAAGTCATACCAGAAGCCCCTCCCCCTTTGCGGTCCCTTTGCGGGGAGGGGTGGGGGTAGGGGTCTCACCGGGTCACACCCCACCCCGGCTCGCTTCGCTCGCCGACCCTCCCCGTCGAGGGGAGGGTAAGCGAACGACCGCGCTCGCATCTGTGGCATTGTGTGACGTGGACAAAAGCACGCCCCCGCGCAAGCGGGCCGCGCTGAGCGAAGCCATCGCCGCCTACGCCGCTGTGAAGCGAGGTCATTCATGAAGGCCCAGACCGTGAAAGCCAAATCCGGCACGATCACGATCATCCGTGGCGGGCGCCTCCTCGACGCCCGCGCCCACCGTGCCGATCCTGCCGACGTTCTGATCACCGGCGACACCATCACCGAGATCGGCGCGCCCGGTCTCACCGCGCCGGCCGGCGCCACGGTCGTCGACGCCCGCGGCAAGCTCCTGCACGCGGGGCTCATCAACGCGCACACGCACGCCCACGGCAACCTGGCCAAGGGCATGGGCGATCGCTGGACACTCGAGCTGCTGCTCACGGCCGGGCCCTGGATCAGCGGCGGGCGCTCGCTCGAGGACAAGCACCTGAGCGCCAAGCTCGGCGCCGTCGAGATGGTGCTCAAGGGCTGCACCGCCTGCTACGACCTGCCGCTCGAGTGGCCGGCGCCGACACCGGAGGGGCTCGAGGCCGTCGGCCGCGCCTACGCCCAGGTCGGCATGCGGGCCGTCGTGGCGCCGATGGTGGCCGACCGCACGTTCTTCGAAGCGATCCCCGGGCTCATGGAGGTGCTCACGCCCGGGATGCAGAAGGACGTCGAGAAGCTCCGGCTGGCGCCGTGGAAGACGAGCGTCGCCAACCTGCGCAAGGCCCTGCGCGGCTGGACGCTCGACCGCGATCACGTGCGGCTCGCCGTCGCCCCGACGATCCCGCACCACTGCTCGGACGAGTTCATCCGCGCGTGCGTGGCTCTCGCCGAGGAGCACGGCTTGGGCCTGCACACCCACGTCGCCGAGTCCAAGGTCCAGGCGATCGTCGGGCTCCAGCGCTACGGCAAGACGCTGACGGCCCACCTCGACGACCTCGGCGTCCTCGGCCCGAACTTCACCGTCGCGCACGGCGTGTGGCTCGATCACGACGACATGAAGCGGCTCGGCGACCACGGCGCCTCCGTCGCCCACAACCCGGGCAGCAACATGCGCCTCGGCAACGGGCTGGCCGACATGCGCGCCATGCTCGAGCGCCGGGTCAACGTCGGCCTCGGTACCGACGGCGCCAACTGCTCCGACAACCTGAACATGTACGAGTCGATGCGCCTCGCCTCGTTCGTCTCGAAGGCTCAGACACCGGACTGCGAGCGCTGGGTGACGACGGAAGAGGTCGCCGTGGCAGCCACCGAAGGCAGCGCGCGGGCGCTCGGCTTCAGCGGCAAGATCGGCCGGCTGGCGAAGGGCTACAAGGCCGACATCGTCTTCCTCGACCTCGGCCACATCAACTGGGTCCCCTTCAACGATCCGACCAACCAGCTCGCGCACACGGAGGACGGCAACGCCGTCGACAGCGTGATGATCGGCGGCCGCATGGTGGTCGAACACCGCTGCGTGACGACCGTCGACATGGCCGCGCTCGCGCGCGAGGCCGAGACCGCGCGGCGGCGCCTGGCCCACCTGAACGCGCCGACGAAGGAACTCTACGAGCGGCTGGCAGTGGTCGTCGGGCGCTTCTGTCCCGGGTTGGCACACGTGCCCTACCACATCAACCGCTACGTCGGCAACTGACGCGCGCCTGCCCATTCGACCCTCCTCACGCGCCCTTGCCGCGGGTGGGCGGATCATCTATGCTCGGGACCGCACCAAAAGGAGGCCGCAGGGACGATGCAACTGCTCTCGAAAAAGTAGACACCTTGAGCCGACCCTCATAGAGGTGGGCGCTCTCGAGCCTGGGGTACGTGTCGTGTACGGCTTCAGATGCATGCACACGAGAACGATGTTTTACGAGCGAGGACGTTCCCCCCCTCAACCACGACCAATGTCGCCTCTGCTCGGAGCAGGCCCGCAGGCCTGGCAATGAAGCTGAGACGCTCGCGTGAATTTGGTGTATAACAAAATCGAGGGAAGATCCTCGCTGGTCCGCATTCGCTCGCCGCGGCCGCTCACCACGGCCTTTATGCGGAGTTCATGAGGCCAATCTGACCATGGCGAGACACACGCATCTCCTCCACCAGCACCTCGAAGACATCTCTTGGCGTGTTGTTGAAACGTATCCGGTGGTCGTCCGAGAGTTGATCCGGCGTCGTGCGGGCGTCTATGTGTTGTACCGAGGCCGGAACCTCTACTACGTCGGCCTCGCGAGTAACCTCATGGGGCCCCTGAAAAGTCATATTCGAGATCGCCACCGCGGCCTTTGGGACCGCTTCAGTGTGTACCTCACCGCTAACCATGACCACATCAAGGAACTCGAGTCGCTCATCCTGCGTATCGGCAGACCGAGCGGAAACAAGATCAGCGGCCATTTTGCGGGTTCCCACACTTCGCTCGACGGCCGCTCACATGGACCGTTCGCCGGACCTGGAGCCCACCAGCCGTGACGTCGTAGAATGATGGCGTGCCCATTTCGGAGGTTCTGTGGCCTGACGACCGTGTAGTCCACATCGCCCGGCATGGCGTCAGGCCAGAGGAATTCGAGGAGGTGTGTTTTGGGACGCCGCTCGTCCTGCACGCGACAGCTACCGGACACAACCCCGTGTACTACGTGCTCGGTGAGACCGACGCTGGTCGCCCCCTGTTCTGCGTGGTGATCGAGTTCCCGGGCGGCAAGGCGTACCCCGTGACCGCACGTGACATGACCACCAAGGAGAAGCGGCGTTACGCCGACTGGAAGAAACGATGATGCCTAAGATACCGAAGACGGACTCCATTCAAGAGCTGGCCGGGTTTTGGCAGCGTCACGACGTGACCGACTTCGAGGGTGAACTCGAGGAAGTGCCAGGGTCGGTGTTTCAACGGGCTCACGTTGTAGAAGTTCCGCTGACCGGAGATGAGCACCAGGCAGTCAGGGACGCCGCGGCCTCTCGTGGCGTCGACGAGGCAGCGTTAATCCACGAGTGGGTGAAAGAAAGGCTCCACCACGCGTAGGGCCGCCGACCTCCGAGTGATGGGCCGGAGCGGCGCCGATAGATTTCGCCCTTTTGCATCACCAGCGCTCGTCCGACCAACCGGTCCCGAGGCCATCCAATTCGCACGCTTCCCTGCTGTGTTGCTTCGCGAGGTCAGGCGTGGCGAAGAGCTTGTTGAGCCGCCGCGTGATCTCTGCGTCGCGGCGGGGACGAACCGCGTGCCGCAAGACACGTGTCACGAACTGATTCCGCGACTCCTTTCGCTCGCGGGCTGCACGGTCCACCGAAGCGAGGAGGTCATCGGGCACGGCTATCGCGGTCTTGCGGAGCGGCATTGGTACTCCTCCTGGTAACAACCAGAAAGCATACCCCGGCCTTGGCTCTCCAGCATCCGGAACCCAGCGTCCAAAGCAGGCTGCCCAACTTCACGATGAACCCAGCGTCGGTCTCGCGTTGCTCTGCCGGCGCAGGTTATCGCGCGCGCTAGGTCCCAATAGCGAAAGGCAAAACAAGCAATGTCGAGTACAAAGGCCGATCAGCGAGTTCCTTTGGACACGATGCGGTCGGGTGTGGCTGACGTCCAGGCGTTGGTTTTCGACACGTACGGGACCGTCGTCGACTGGCGCGGCGGCGTGCTCGAGGCGCTGGGTGCGCTCGGGCGCTCGCGCGGGCTCACCGTCGACTGGGAGGCCTTTCTGAGCGACTGGAAGACCCGGCCGATCATGGACCGCGTGAATCGGAACGAGCTGCCGTGGATGTCGATGGAGGTCATCCATCGGCAGGCGCTGGCGGAGCCGCTCCTGCGGTACGCCATCCCTCGGCTCACCGACCGCGAGATCGACGATCTCGTTCAGGCACGGTGGCGCCTCGGGGCCTGGCCGGACGCCGTCCCCGGGCTGACGCGGATGAAGCAGCGCTACGTGATCAGCCCGCTCTCCAATGCGAGCTTCATCGGCATGGTGAAGCTGGCGAAGTTTGCGGGCCTGCCCTGGGATTGTGTGATCACGGCGGAGAACGCTC
>JBGPYK010000224.1:0-4962 GCA_041493245.1 Methylomirabilia bacterium
GCGAGCGCCGGCGAGGCGCGAGCCGTAGCGGTGAGATGATCGAAGATCGAGGCGAGCGCCGGCGAGGCGCGAGCCGTAGCGGTGAGATGATCGAAGATCGAGGCGAGCGCCGGCGAGGCACGAGCCGCAGCGGTGAGATGATCGAAGATCGAGGCGAGCGCCGGCGAGGCACGAGCCGCAGCGGTGAGATGATCGAAGATCGAGGCGAGCGCCGGCGAGGCGCGAGCCGTAGCGGTGAGATGATCGAAGATCGAGGCGAGCAGTGAAATCTCTCCGAGGGAGAATAGCGATGGTGGCCACACGCGTGCGCTTCGTGTCTGTCGAGGGCGCGGCGGAGCTGTTCACCCTCGAGTTCAACGATTACCTCGCCGGGCTCCACGACCGGCTCGGGGCCCGGGTCCACGGGCTCCTCGTCAAGCGCGCCGCCATGCTCAAGCGCGCGCACGAGGGAACGCCCCCGACCCATCCCGCGCCGAGCGCGGCCACCACGGGAGACTGGCGTGTACCGCCGGTGCCCGACGATCTCAAGAAGCCCGGCATCGAGATCTCCGGTCCCTGCTCGATTACCAACATGTTTATCAACGCCCTGAATCCGGGCCCGGAAGGCGAGCGGGCCGAGGGCGACCTCGACGACGACGAGGACTCGGGCGGCCACCGCCTCGTCGACACGGTGCGGTCGGCGCACAACCGGCTGGCCGCCGTGCACCGCGAGCTGCACCACGTCGACACCGAACGCGGCAAGGAGTACCGGGTCGCGGAGGGCGAACTGCCCTTCTTCATGCACCGGGAGCGCGGGATCCATCTCTTCGAGCCTGACGTGACGATCGACGGCGCTCCCGTCTCCGCCGCCATCCTCGGCACCGCCCTCACCCTCTTCTACGCGGGGCGGGCGCAGGCCGAGCGCGGCCAGGGCATCTACTTCTACCTGCCCAAGCTCGAGACGGCGGAAGAGGCCCGCTGGTACCGCGACCTCTTCGACGCCAGCGTCGAGCGCCTGCCCTCCCTCGCGAAGGTCCCCCTCCGGGGCATCGTGCTGGTCGAGTCGCTGCCGTGCGTCTACGAGATGGAGGAGATGCTCTACGAACTGGGGCCGTACGCGGCGGGGCTCAACGCCGCCCGCTGGGACCTCAAGGCGAGCATCTTCGAGTACGTCATGAGCGAGCCGAGCTGCGTGTGGCCCGACCGCTTCGGCGTCGACATCAAGACGACACCGTTCCTCGCCGACATCTTCCGGCGTCTCGTCGCCATCTGCCTCAAGCGTGGCGCCGTGCCCATCGGCGGGATGGCCACCGCGCTGCCGAACCCCGACCCCGCGGTCAACCGCGTCGCGGCCCAGGCCATCCGCGACGACAAGGAGTGGGAGGCGCGGCAGGGATTCCTGCGCGGCTGGGTCGCCCACATCTTCCACATGAAAACCGCGGCCGATCCCTTCAAGACGCTGATCGGCTCCGGTTGGAGGCCAACACCCGGGATGGCCAACCCCGACAACTATCCCGTCCGCATCGAGGTGCCCGCGGGACCCATCACCCTCGAGGGGACCCGGCGCAACGCGCGGATGGTGGTCGAGTACGTCGAGGGCTGGCTCAATGGGCGCGGCGCCAAGGGCATCGACAGCCTCGCGGGCAAGCCCGGGGTTCACCCGGCGCTCATGGAGGACCTCGCGACTGGACGCATGTCGGTGGCGCAGATCGCCCAGCGCATCCTCCACCGGGCGCGCACGACCGAGGGCCCCACCGCGGTGCACGACGTCGCGCTGGTCAAGCGCTTGCTCCAGGAGGAGACCGACGACATCCTGGCCAAGCTCCGCGCGACCGTGAACGATGATAAGACCCGCGCCGCCTTCGCCGAGGCCGAGGTGCGGTACCGCAAGGCGCTGAAGATCGCCATGCGCTGGATCAAGAACTACACCGACCTGGACTTCCGCAGCCTCGGCTCCTACACCCGTCCCGACCTCGATCACATCGCCGCCGGGGCCGACGTCTTCTGACTCGCTGGAACTCGATCGGTTAGGGGAATCGGTAGCGGGAGATGTGGAGATGGACGCCGTGGCTGGAGACGGGCTCGATCGTGACCTCGCCGGTGCCGCGCAGGCACTTGACCTTCGCGCGGTCGCAACGGGCCATCAGGTCGGCGAAGTCCTCGGCCACGAGCGACAGCGCGACCATCCCCTCGGTGCCGCCGACCTCGTCGGCGGGGACGACGAGGAGCGCGCCCCGCCCCACACCCAGCATCGTGCGCGGCCCACCGTTGATCGCCACCTCGGGCAGATCGAAGAGCCGCTGGAACAGCTCGGCCGTTTTCCGGGATTCCCGCGCGCCGATGACGAGGCGCTTGAGGTCGAGCGGCGACGGCGCGGGGGTGCTGGGGGAGTCGCCGGGCGGCGTCGCCAACTCGACGAGCACGCCGGCGCACGCCCGCGGGTGGAGAAAGGCGATGCGTCCGGCCAGGCCCTGACGCGGCGTCGTGTCGAGTAGCTCGACGCGTCGGTCCTTGAGGCTGGCCAGGCAGCGGTCGACGTCAGTCTCGAAACAGAAGTGGTGGAGGCCCTCGCCTCGCTTCGCCAGGAACCGGCCCACCCCGTTGGTGGCATCGAGCGGCTCGAGCAGCTCGATTTCCGTCTCGCCGGCGGCCAGCAAGGCCACGCGGACGCCTTGGTCGGCGATCTCTGCCTCCCTCACCAGGGGCAAGCCCAGCGTGTCGCGGTAGAAGCGGTACGCGTCCCTGAGATTCTTCACCACGATCCCGGCGTGATGAATCCGTCGCATCACCTGCGTGTCCTCCATTCAACGTCGGGGGGAGCGACCGCCGCTCCTCCCCGACCCCCCCACCGGTCACCGTTCGTGCCCCGTTCATCATCCAGTCCCCGCAACGACACCCCCCACCGGTCACCGTTGGTGCCACCGCACGCCGATGAGGCCGGTGGGGCCGCGCTCGAGCGTGATCACGCGTTCACGGTACCCGAGCCGGCCTTACCGGCGCAAGCTCATGCGGCGCTGAACAGCCGCTTGAACGCCTCCCACGGAATGGGGGCGTGCGCCGCCACTCCGGCGTTCTCCTCGACGTGGGCCGGCGACTTCATCCCCACCAGCGCGGTGCCGAGGCCCGGCGTCGAGCGGACGAACTGGATCGCGCGCTGGGCATCGGAGGCCAGGTCCGGCAAGTACCCGGCGATGACCGGGGGCAGATTGCGCGTGAGCTGACCCTGGTACACGGAGGCCGACGCCATCACGTAGACGTCAAGCCGCCTCGCCGCCTCCAACGTCGAGACGGTCTCCGCGCCCACGCGCTGGTTGGCCCGCGTGAAGGCCTCCGGCATGGCGAGGTTGTACGGGAGCTGGATCGTCCGGAAGTGGTGGGCGGACCCGCCCACCTCGCGCGCCGCGCCGACGATCTCCTCGAGCGTCAGCAGGCCGGCAGAGCCCGGCGGCTCGCGGTAGCCGTTCCACGTGGCCGTGCCATAGCGCGCGATCTTCCCCGCGTCCACCGCCTCCTCGAAAGCCGCGAAGGCGGCGCGGAGGCGGCGCATAAACTCCCCGCGCTCCACGGCGTCGAGCTGGCCTTCGGGGTTGTGCAGGTAATAGAGGTCAATGGTCTCGAGGCCAAGGTTCCTCCGGCTGCGGTCGATCTGGTCCGCGAGGTAGCGCGGGGTCATGCAGTGGGTGCCGCCCACCACGTCGTCGGGGCCGACGATGCCGGAATTCAGGTACGTTTCCGTGAAGTACGCCGCGGGATCGCGGGGAATCTCCCCGTCGAACGGGATGTAGCCGCCCTTCGTCGCCACGAACACCTCCTCGCGCGCGACGGCCCCGCGCCCGATGAGGTCCGCGAGGACGGCGCCGATCGCGCGCTCGCTGCGCTGGTGGCGGTAGTTCACGGCGGTGTCGACGACGTTGAGACTGCGCTCGAGGGCGCGCGCGACGGCGCGGCGGTAGAGGGCGTCGGTGGCGTCGTCTTCGCGTCCTAGGTAAGTCCCGATGCCGACGCTGCTCAATCGCAGGCCGCCCTCGACCAGCCGAAAGTGCTCGGGCAGCACCTCGGGGCCGAAGCGACCCGTGTAGCGCGCCGTGCCCTCTTGCGTCGCCCGACCAGCGATCATGCCGACCCCGAGGAGATCACCGTCAGCCCTCCCGGTAGAAGAGGAGCAGCAACCCGACCGCGATGAAGCAGAACCGCCAGATCCATCCCGGCGCCGCGCCCGACTGGGGCACCCGCAGCTCGGTCCAGCGCGCCCAGCCCATGAAGGCCCCGAAGAGGCCCAGCGGTGCGTGCGTGACCTCGGTCAGGAACTCCTGCTTCAGGTTGAACATGGCGTGCGAGTGCGTGAGGAGAAGCCCGCCGCCGACGGCGCCGATGAGAGGGAAGACGAAGCTCCAGGGCCGCGGGCGCAGCCGGCCGGTCCGCACCATCCACTCGAAGATCCCGAACGCCACGACGAGCACGACAAAGGCCCGGTGCTGCAGGACGTCGGGCAGCGTCATGCTCTCCCAGAACCCCGCGGGTCCCAGCGGCCACGCCCGGGGATCGTTGCGGAAGAACAGGAACACCGCCATCGCGAGAAAGACCAGGGGCCAATGGCGCGCCGCGCCGACGCCCCGGCGCTCGAGCGTCGCGAGCAGGCCCATGGTGAGGACGAAGACCCCCGCCCAGTGATGGTTGTACTCCGACCACGCCCGCTCGACTTCGAGGCGCCGGGTCACCGGCGCCATCAGCGGGTCGGCCGCGTTGAGCAGCTCGGCGACCGGTGGACTCGTCAGGCGGGGCGGCGCGGGAACGAAGCGGGACGCGACCTCGGCGGGCGTCGCCCGGTCGGCCCGGACGTCGACGGCCGGCGGGAGCGAGGTCAGCGAGGCCGCGGCGAAGAGGACGGTCACCGCGAGCCCGAGCTCCACCTCCACGAGCCGCGCCAGCGGCACCGCGACGCCCCCGGCGGAGGCGCGGCGCACCAGGCGGAAGTTAACGGCC
>JBGPYK010000002.1:0-32323 GCA_041493245.1 Methylomirabilia bacterium
CTCGCGCCCGGAGTCGCCCACGCGCACGCCGTCGTCCTCGGGCAGCGCGATCCCCGCGGTCTTGGCCAGCGCGCGCACGGCCTCGGGGAAGGACAGCCGGTCCTGACGCATGAGGAAACCGAACGCGTCGCCGCCGATGCCGCAGCCGAAGCAGTGGAAGATGCCCTTGCGTGGATTGACCATGAAGGAGGGCGTCTTCTCGCCGTGGAACGGACAGAGCCCCTTCCAGTTGACGCCGGCCTTCTTGAGGTTCACGAAGCGGCCGACGAGGTCGACGATATCGACGCCGGTCCGGATCTCGTCGAGCAGCCCCGGGGAATATCCCGCCATCAGCCGATCGTCCATGCGGTCGTCATCAGCCGACCGTCCATGCGGTCGTCATCCGCCGACCTTCAATGCCGCCACGGTGGCGCCGGCGCCGCCCTCTGAGCGCTCGCCGTCACGGAAGGACTCGACCAGCGGGTGGGCCGAGAGCAGCGTCCGCACCGTCTTGCGGAGCGCTCCGGTCCCCTTGCCGTGCACCAGCCGAACGATCGGCAATCCCGCCATGAAGGCGTCGTCCAGGTATTGCTCGACCAGCTCGCGGGCCTCGTCCGTGGTGCGTCCCAGAAGATGCAGCTCGGGGCCGACGCCCGTCTTGTCCGGCACGTGGATGGCCGTCCCCGTCCGGCGCCCGGGCGCCGCGGCGACGGGACGCAGGGCCGCCAGCGGCACGCGGACCGTCACGGACCCCGCCTGCACTGTGGCCGTACGGCCTGCGATCGACGCGATCTCTCCGCGCACGCCGAGATGCTCGGCGACGACGGCGGCGCCGGGCACGAGCGCATCCACTTCGGCCGCGGTGAGGGTGGGGAACGGCGTGGCGGTGGGGGTGATGCGGGTGGCGACCTCGTTGAGCCGGCGGCGGCTCTCGTCGATCGACCGCTTCGAGGAGCGATCGGCACGCTTGAGCCGCTCCCACTCGGCCGACACCGCGCGGCGCACGTCCGCAAGGAGCTGCGCCGCCTGGTCCTTGGCTCGGGCGAGCGTCTGGTCTGCGCGCGTCTCTGCCGCACTCTCACGCTCGCGCGCCTGCGCCAGCCGCGCCGACACCTCCTGCTCGCGGCGCTCGATGGTGCGGGTCCGCTCGGCTTCGGTCCGGGTCTGCTCGTCCAGACGCAGGAGCAGCTCGGAGAGCCGGGCGGCCTGCTCCGAGCGGTGGGCCTGGGCGCGTTCGATCAGGTCCGGCGACAGGCCGAGCCGCCCTGCGATCGTCAGCGCGTAGCTCTGGCCGGGGCGGTCGTAGACCACGCGGAACGTGGGCGCGAGGGTCGTGGCGTCGAACTCGACCGAGGCGTTGCGGGCGCGGGGGTGTGTGCTCGCGAAGGCCTTGAGCGGCTCCAGGTGCGTCGTCGCCATGACGAGGGCACCCCGCGCCGCCAGCTCCTCGAGGATCGCCTGGGCGAGGGCCGCGCCCTCGTCGGGATCCGTCCCCGCGCCCAGCTCGTCCAGGAGCACGAGCGAGCGCTCGTCGGCCTCGGCGAGGACTCCGCGCACTTGCTTGACGAACGCCGAGAACGTCGACAGGTTCTCGGCCACGCTCTGGTCGTCGCCGATGATGGCGTGGAGCTGCTCGAACACGGGCAGCCGCGAGCCCTCCGCGGCGGGGATGTGGCAGCCGACCTGGGTCATGAGCGCGTGCAACGCGAGGGTCTTGAGCGCGATGGTCTTGCCGCCCGCGTTCGGGCCGGTGATGACGAGGAGGGGGCGGTCGCGGCCGATCTCGATGTCGACGGGCACGACCTCACGCGACCCGTCGCGCCAGGTCTGGGCGAGGAGGAGCGGGTGGCGCGCCGCCGCCAGGGCTACGCGGCCGTGGGCATCGATCACGGGGCGCGTCGCCCGCATCCGCTCGGCAAGCTGCCCCCGCGCAAAGACCCAGTCCAGCTCCCCGATCAGCTCCACCAGCCGCTGGAGCTGATCGCCGCGCTCGCGCACGGCGTCCGTCAGCGCGGCGAGGATCCGCGCGACCTCCGCCTCCTCCTCGCGTGCCATCTGGACGAGATCGTTGTTGGCCTCGACCACCTCGGCGGGCTCGACGAAGAGGGTCTGGCCGCTCTGGGAGCGGTCGTGGACGATGCCGCGGACCCGGCTCCGCGCCTCGGCCCGAACGGGGAGCACGTAGCGGCCGTGACGCAGGGTCACGAAGCGATCGGCGAGGATCCGATCCGCCTCGGCCGACTGGAACATGCGCTCGAGGTCGCCGACGATCCGCTTGCGGCGCTCGCGGACCTCGCGGCGGAGCTGGCGCAGGCGGGGGCTCGCCTCGTCACGCACCGCGCCCTCGTCGTCGAGCGCCCGCCGCAGCGCCTCAGCAAGATCCGCCACCCTCGGCAGCGCCGCGGTGAGCGCGGCGATCCGCGGGGCGACGCCGTCCAGGCCGCGGCCGTAGGCGGAGACCCTCGCGGCAGCGTCGAGTACGGGCAGGAGGAGAATGAGATCAGCGCCCTCGAGCACGCTACCGACGACGCGGCAGTGCTCGAGGATCACGCGCACGTCAGGAACACCGTTGAGCGGCGGCGCGCCCGACTTGGTCAGCGCCAGGCGCGCCTGTCCTGTCATCTCGACCGCGGATTCGATGGTGAAGGGCTCGACCGCCGGCTCAGCCGCCCGAGCCCGCTCCCGGCCCATCTCGGTCCGGGCTTCACCGCCGAGGAGCTCCCGGACCGCGTCCCACTCGATGCCCCGTCCCCAGATCCGCCCTGCCTCCATCCGTCGCCTGTTGTCCGCCACCGCCTCGGGGAGTGACTCTCCCGTGGCGGGGAGTGCCGGCGCGTGAGCTGGACTGGCGCCGGTGCTAATCGGAGAACCGCTCGCGACGCTTCGCTTTCTTGCGGGCCACCAGCGCTTTCCGCTTCCGCTTGACGCTGGGCTTCTCGTAGTGCTGACGCTTCTTGACCTCGGAGAGGAGCCCGACCTTCTCGCACTGCTTCTTAAAGCGCTTCAGCGCGCTCTCGAAGGACTCGTCGGGCTCGACGATGACTTTGGTCACCGAACTCCCTCCCTCACCGCGTCCGTGGAACCCGTCGAATAAACGATAACTGTATACCATCTGGCAACCCCCTTCGCCAGTCGTCGGCGGGGGTGGTGCGGAGCCCGCGCTTCCTCTAGACTGGACCATCGTTACCGCGCCATCCGTCTACACCGTGCTGCCGTTCGTCGCCATGCTGCTGGCCATTGCCGTTTGTCCCCTGCGGGTGCCCCAGTGGTGGGAACCCAACCGGAACAAGTTCCTGGTCGCGGCCCTCCTCGGCGCTCCCATTTTCGCCCTGTATCTGGCGCGCGCACCGGACGTCCTCGTGCACATGGCCGAGGAGTACGTCTCCTTCATCATCCTGCTCGCCGGACTCTACGTGATCTCCGGCGGCATCCTGCTCCGCGGTGACCTCGTCGCCACGCCGCTGACCAACGCGGGGTTCCTCGCCGCCGGCAGCCTGCTGGCCTCCTGCATCGGCACGACGGGCGCCTCGATGCTGCTGATCCGTCCGCTGTTGCAGACCAACCGCGAGCGCCGCCGGGTGAAGCACACCGTGATCTTCTTCATCTTCCTGGTCTCGAACATCGGGGGCATGCTGACGCCGCTCGGGGATCCGCCGCTGTTCCTCGGCTACCTGCAGGGCGTGCCCTTCGTGTGGACCTTCCGGCTGTGGCCGATGTGGCTCGTGATGGTCGCCGTGCTCCTCGTCACCTACGTCGTCTGGGACTCGCGGCAGTTCGCGCGCGAGTCTCTGGCCGCGCTCGCGCGGGACCGCAGCCGGATCGAGCCGCTGAGGATGCGTGGCGCCATGAATGTCGTGTGGCTCGTCGGCGTCGTGGCGGCCGTCGCGTTCCTGCACGCGCCGCTCCGGGAGATCGTCATCGTCGTCCTCGCCGCGCTCTCGCTCTGGCGGACGCCGCGCGAGATCCGTCGGGCCAACGGGTTCACGGCCTACCCGATGGTCGAAGTGGCTGTGCTCTTCTTCGGCATCTTCCTGACGATGATCCCGGCCCTCGAGCTGCTCCGGCTGCGGGGCGGCGAGCTGGCCGTGCGCGAGCCCTGGCAGTTCTTCTGGGCCAGCGGCGCGCTCTCGTCCTTCCTCGACAACGCGCCCACCTATCTGACCTTCCTGGCGCTGGGGCAGGGGCTGGGACTGGCCGACGAGGTGGTCGGGGTGCCGCAGGCGATCCTCGCTGCCATCAGCGTCGGGTCGGTCGCGATGGGGGCCAACACGTACATCGGAAACGCGCCGAACTTCATGGTGAAGTCGATCGCCGAGGAGGCCGGCGTCAAGATGCCGAGCTTCTTCGGCTACACGCTCTACAGCGGCGCCATCCTCATCCCACTCTTCGTCCTCGCCACGCGACTCTTTTTTTAGCCGCGCGGCGGGCGGGCGACCAGCTCCAGCACGCGCTGGGCGGCGAGGGCGACGGCCTCCTCGACGACCGGCAGCTCGTCACGCTCGAAGCGGTCCAGCACGTGGTCGGCGACGTCCTCCTTCCGCTCCGGCCGGCCGATCCCGATTTTCACCCGGCGGATCTCCGAGGTGGCGACCGTCTCGATGATCGAGCGGACGCCGTTGTGGCCGCCGTGACTGCCCTTCATCCGCACCCGAACTGTCCCGAGGGGAAGGTCGATGTCGTCGTAGACCACGATGAGATCGGCGGCGTCGGCATGCAGGCGCCGGAGGGCGGCGGCGACAGCGCCGCCGGCAACGTTCATGAAACTCTGGGGTTTGACCAGATGGACCGTCTCGTCGCGCCAGCGGCCGCGGGCCACCAGCGCCGGCCCGTCTTCGCGCCACCCGGCGCGCAGGGTGAGGGCCAGGTGATCGAGGACACGCTGGCCCACGTTGTGGCGGGTACCCTGGTACTTCGGGCCGGGATTGCCCAGCCCCGCCACGACGTGGGCCACGCGCGGAGGGCCCCGCTACTTCTTGCCCTTCTTGCTGTCGTCCGCGGATTCCTCTTCCTTGGGCTTGCGCTCGGTGAGCACTTCGGGCTCGGCCGTCGTCGCGGCGGCGGGCGCTACGGGTGCCGCGACCTCTTCGGCCCTCGGCGGCGCTACCGTAACCACGGCTTGGCCGGGGTCGTTCAGGATGCGTACGCCCTCGGGCGCCTGCAGCTCGGCGACGGTGAGGACGTTGCCGATCATGAGCGCCGTGACATCCGCGTCGATCCGCTCCGGGATCAGCGTGGGCAGGCAGGAGATGTCCAGCTCGTGGATGATGAGGTTCAGGATGCCCTTCTGATCCTTCACGCCGGCGGCCTCGCCCACGGGGTGCACGGCGACGCGGACGGTGATCGCCCGGTCGGCCGTGACCTCCTGGAGGTCGACGTGCAGGAGGCGCTCGGACACGGGGTCGAATTGGAGATCGCGGATGATGGCCATGCGCGAGCCGTCCCCGCCCTCGAACGTGAGGGTGAGGAGCTGGGTGCTGCCCCCGTGGCCGTGGATGATCCGGAGCACCGCCTTCGGATCGATGGTGATCGCTTCGGGGCGGGCGCCGCCGTAGAGCACGGCGGGGACCACGCCCGCGCGCCGGAGGCGCTTGGCGACCTGCTTGCCCGTCTCCACGCGCCGCTTGATCGTCAGCTCCTGCATCTGCATGGAACGCTCCTTCACACGAACAGGGTGGACACAGACTCCTCGTCGTGAATCCGACGGATCGCTTCGCCCAGCAGCGGAGCCACACTCAGCACCGTGACGCGGGCCGCCAGCTTGTCCGACGAGACAGGGATCGAGTTCGTGACGATGACCTCCTCCAGCGGGGAGGCCTTGATGCGCTCGATGGCGGGTCCGGAGAGCACCGGGTGGACGCCGCACGCTAGAATCCGGCTGGCGCCCTCGCGCTCGAGGGCTTCCACCGCCTGGATGAGCGTGCCGGCGGTGTCGATCATATCGTCGATCACCACCGCCTCTTTGCCCGCGACGTCGCCGATAAGGTACATGACCACCGCGACGTTCGGGCCTTCGCGGCGCTTGTCGATGATGGCGAGCCCCGCATGCAGCCGCTTGGCGATGGCGCGCGCGCGCTCGACACCGCCGGCGTCGGGGGAGACGATCACCGGGTCCTTGAGGTCCTTCTTGCCGAGGTAGTCGATGATCACGGGCGCGGCGAAGAGATGGTCGACCGGGATGTTGAAGAAGCCCTGGATCTGGCCGGCATGCAGGTCGAGGGCGAGCACGCGGTCGACCCCGGCCGCCTCCAAGAGGTCGGCGACGAGCCGGGCCGTGATCGGCACGCGGGATTGGGACTTGCGGTCCTGCCGCGCGTAGCCGTAGTAGGGCAGCACGGCGGTGATCCGGCGCACCGACGCGCGCTTGAACGCGTCGATCATCACCAGCAGCTCCATCAGCGTGTCGTTCACGGGCGGGCAGGTGGGCTGGACGACGAAGACGTCGGCCCCGCGGACGTTCTCGTTGACCTTCACGAACACCTCGCCGTCCGAGAAGCGCGTGACCTCCGCGTCGCTCAGGGGGATGCGGAGGTATTGAGCGATCTCCTCGGCCAGGCCGCGGTTGGCGTTGCCTGAGAACAGCTTGAGCTCGTAGGTCATACGCGCCTCACCGAGTCGGTGGCAGTGCGAGGGGAGCCGGGCTCGGCCGGCGAGCCGAGCCCTTCAAGCGTGGTTGGGGCGGGAGGATTCGAACCTCCGAATACGGGAGCCAAAGTCCCGCGCCTTGCCACTTGGCCACGCCCCACTGAATGTCCCTCCCGCCGTTCACCGCTTCCGGCCTTTACGGAACCGCACCGCCGGCCCTGCCAGCGTCCGCACCGCCCAGCACTCCCAGGACCCGCGCTGCACGCGCCGGCGGATCTGCCGGGCGTGGTCCAGCGAGCGCGCCACGCCGAAGACGGTGGGCCCGCTCCCGGACATCAGCGCCCCCAGCGCGCCGGCGGCGAGGAGCGCCGCCTTCATCTGCCCAATCTCGGGGTGTGCCGGCGCCACGGCGGCCTCGAGACCATTGTAAAGGTTTCCAGCGACCTGCACCGCACGTCGCGAGCCCACCGCGGCCACGACCGCCCGGGCTCGGGCGCCATCGGAGTACATCTCCGGCGTCATCCGGCCATACGCCTCGGCCGTGCGCGAGGCGAACCGCGGGTTGACGAGCACGAGCGCGAGCGTCGTCCCCGGCACCCGGTCCAGCTTCTCCCCACGGCCGGTGGCGAACGCGGTCCCACCGCGCAGGAAGAACGGCACGTCCATCCCCAGCGTCACCGCCACGTCCGCGAGTCGCGCGAGGGGCCAGCGCAGCCGCCAGAGCCGGTTGAGCCCGAGCAGCACGGCGGCGGCGTCCGTCGATCCACCGCCGAGACCGGCGGCGACGGGGATGCGCTTGTCCAGGGTGATTCGCACCCCGCGCTCGACGCCGGCGGCCTCGCGGAGCACCAGCGCCGCCCGGAGCGCCAGGTTCGAAGCGTCCGTTGGAATTCCGGAAGCTGTGGTTCGGAGCTCGAGGGCCTCGGCGTCCTCCAGGATGACCCGGTCGGAAAGCTCCACGGCCTGCATCACCGTGACGAGCTCGTGATAGCCGTCGGCCCGCTGCGTCAGAACCTCGAGGGCCAGGTTGACCTTGCCCGCAGCGCTGAGCTCGAGCCGACGACCGCGTTCCGCCCCCCTCGACAAGGCACCGAAGCCTAACACTCCGGCGCGCGTCAGCGCAACCGCTCGATCGACACGTCGGCGGGGATCGTGAGCCGGAAGCGTTCGTCGTCGATGCCCGCGCCGACGACAGGGTTCCGGTAGCGCACGCTGCCGGTCACGTTGCCCTGGGCGGCCCAGAGGTCGAAGCCCGTGAGGGAGCCGTCGGGACCGCGATGGTAGGTGACCCTCGCCTCCAACCTCCCGCCCGTGATCTCGATCTGGCTGACGATTCCGGTGGCGAAATCCATCCACACCCGCTGGCGGTGCAGGGCGCCGATCAGCTCGACCGAGGAGCCCTGCGCGTCGGGCGGCAGGATCTGCGCGACGCGCAGATCCTTCGGCGGCACGGCGTGGCCGGCCAGGGCGCCGATGAGATCCTCGGGGTCGACGGGCAGGCTCAGGAGCCGGGCTGCCGTCTCCGCCGTGGCCGGCCCCACGACGGCTTCGTGGGAGACGGCGTTGTAGGCGGTGATCTGGCCCTCGTGGATCGTCACGAGCAGCAGGGGCTGCCCGAACGGCGAAAGGCCCTCGAAGCGGATGGACGCCGGTCCCTTCAGCAGGAGCGCGCCGGTGAGCTGCTGCGTATCGCCTCCGCGCTCCACGCGCACGTCGGCCAGCGTGCGGAGATCGGAGAACTCGTGCCAGCGCGCGACGAGCAGCGCGATCGCGCGCCGCGCCTCCTCGTTCACGGGCTCGCGCGGTGGCGGCAGCGCGATCGCGCAGCCCCCGCCCAGCGAGAGGATCAGCAGGAGACTACTGAGAAGCCTTCGGGCGCTCACCCTTGAGCCGCTGCAGGCGGGTCGTGGTGTCGTCGATCTTCTTCTTCACCCCGTCCGCAGCCGGGTCGAGCTGCAGGGAGCGTTCCCAGGCGTTGAGCGCCTCCTGCTCGAGGCCGTTCTTGGCGTAGGCGTCACCCAGGTGGTCGTAGAGCACAGGGTCGGGCTCCCGCGCCTTCTCCACCGCCCGCTTCAGCTCGCGCAGAGCCTCGGGATAGCGACCCTGCTGGTAGTACGCCCACCCGAGGCTGTCGATGAAGAAGCCGTTCTCGGGCTCGAGCTCGATCGCCTTGCCGATGAGCTGGATCGCCTCGTCGAGGTTCTGACCCCGCTCGGCATACATGTACCCCACGTAGTTGTAGGCCTCGGCATGTTTGGGATCGAGGGCGATGACGTTGCGGAAGGTGCGCACGGCGTCGTCGAAGTGCGCTTGCTTCTCGTGGACGACGCCGAGCTGGAACAGGAGGTCCTTGTTCCGCTCGTCGAGGCTCAGACCTTCCTGCAGCGTGTCGCCCGCGCGATCGTACTGCTTGGCGCGGAAGTAGGCGGTTCCCAGATGAAGGAACAGCTCCGGCCGCTTCGGTTCAAGGTTGACGGCCTCGCGCAGCACCGCGATGGACTCGTCGTAGCGCTTGGCCCGCCCGTAGAGGAACCCGAGCTGCACGCGGGCGTCGACCGAGCGCGGGTCGACGCGGAGGATCCCCTCCAGCTCGGCGCGGGCCTCCTCGTCGCGCCCGCCGTCCATGTAGGTCGTGGCCAGGAAGTAGCGAGCCCGGAGATTCGTCGGTTCCACCGCGAGCGCGCGCCGGAACGCCTCGCTGGCGCGGTCCCACATCTTCTGCTCGTAGTACACCGCGCCGAGCTTCATCCAGAGCCGCGGGTCCCGCGGCGAGGACTCGGCCAGCGCCTCGATCTCGCTCTGCGCCTCCTTGAAGCGCCCGAGGCGGATGAGCAGGTCGCTGAGCCGCTCGACGAAGACAGCGTTGTCGGGATTGGCCTGCGCCGCGCGCCGGTACACGTCGAGCGCGCGCTCGGGGTCATGCCGGGCCTCGTACACAAACCCCAGCGCCGTCCACGCGGCGTCGAGGTCGGGGTCCAGCGCGATCGCACGGTTGAGCCGCTGGATGGCCTCGTCCCAGGCCTCAGTCTCGATAGCCAGACGCCCGAGGAGGAACTCGGCCTGACTGAGCTGCGGGTGGCGCTCGCTGAGCCGTATCAGGATCACGCGCGCCTTGTCGAACGCCTTCTGCTCGACGTAGTGGCGCGCGAGCGCCAGGTACGCCTCCTCCGCCGACGGGTTGAGGGCGATGACCTTTTCCAGCTCGGCCTCGGCTTCCGGATACTTCTTCTGCACGCGCAGCAGCTCGGCGAGCGCCAAGTGCGTCGACGGTTGATCTGGAGCCAGCTCGACCGCCCGGCGCGCGGCCGTCACCGCCTGCTCGGGGTTGTCGGTGCGCGCCAGCCACTGCGCCAGCTCCCGCCACAGGAAGGGCGACTGGGGATCGCGCTTGAGCGCCTCCTCCATCGCGGCCACGGCGTCCTTGAAGCGTCCCGCCTGCGCGTGATACTGCGCGACGGTGTACTGGTAGTAGGCCTCGGCCGGCGTCTCCACGGGCACGCTGGGCTGCGTCGGTTCGTGCGGCGCGGAACGCGCGGCGGCGACGGTGTCGGCGGTGGCGCATCCGGCCGCGAGCGAGCCGGCCCACAGCAGGCCCAGCCCTCCGAGCACGCGGAGGGTCATCACCCAGCACCTCACGGCGTGGCGAACCGGCGCGCGGTGCCGAGCAGACGGCGCGCCGCGGCTCGCACGTCGGGATCGGGAATGGGGGCGATGGTCTCGTCGATCTCACGCACATCGTCGGGCGTGAGCGCGCGCACCGGCGGGCCCGCTGGCGCCGGCGCGGGCCCGCGCCGGGCGTCGAGCCGTCCGAGCGTGAAGCGGAGCGTGCGAACCGTCTCGAAGCGCTTGCCGAGGCGTGCCGTCAGCTCACCGGCGCGCAGCGTCAGCTCCTGCAGCCAGGGGGAGTTGTCGACGACGACGTGCAGGCATCCATTGGTCAGGGCGTGCGGCTCGGCGCGCCGCGCCACGTCGGGGCCCACGATGGCGCTCCACGACCGGCGGACGCGATCTTCGACCAGCCGATCCCGTAGCTCGGGCACCGCGCTCACGAGCAGGTCTCCGATGGCACGCGGGCCTCGGTGTGTCACAGCCCATTATCATACTCCCCGCGCCACGACGGTGGCCAGCGGCCCACAGTGGCGGGCCAAATTGACTCGTCCCGGACCCCACTTTATAGTGGCCTCTCACATGGCAAAACCGCGCCGTGGGGATCGCCTTGAGGTGACGATCGACGACCTCGCATTCGGCGGGGAAGGCGTTGGCCGTCTCGACGGGTACGTGATGTTCGTGCGGGGCGGGCTGCCGGGGGATCGGCTGCGGGTGCAGGTCACGGAGACGCGCGCGCGCTACGGACGCGGGGTGATCGAGGAGGTCCTGGCGCGTTCCCCTCACCGCGTCGAGGCGCCCTGTCCCTACTTCGGGCGGTGCGGGGGCTGCCGCCTCCAGCACCTCGCCTATCCCGCGCAGCTCGCGTTCAAGGAAAAGCAGGTCCGCGATTGCCTCGAACGGCTCGGCGACCTCGGTGGCTTCGATCTCCGTCCCATCCTCCCGGCGCCGGATCCCTACGGCTACCGGAACAAGATGGAGTTCACGGTGGCGGAGACGGCGGGAGAGCCTGTCATCGGCCTGCACGAGGCCGCCCGGTACGACGCTGTCCTCGACATCGAGCGGTGCCTGCTCCAGTCGGAGACGATGAACACGCTGCTCGACGAGGTGCGGCGCCAGGTGCGTGGCCGGCGGCTGCCGGTCTGGAACGGCCTCACCGAGCAGGGACTACTGCGCTTCGTGACGCTGCGCGAGGGGCGGCGGACCGGCGACGCCATGGTCAACATCGTCGCCGCGTCGCCTGATCTGGAAACCTTCGGACCCGTGGCCGAGTGCCTGAAGGCGCAGGTTCCGGCGACCGCGAGCGTCGTCCTCAACGTCAACGCCAAGAAGGCGAGCGTCGCCGTGGGGACCGAGGAGCACGTCCTGCTGGGGCGGGATCACATCACGGAGTCGCTCGGGGGCGTGACGTTCCAGGTCTCCGCCAACTCCTTTTTCCAGACGAATACCATCCAGGCCGAGCGCCTGTTCGCGCTGGTCGAGGCGGCGTGTGAGCTGCGGGGTGAGGATACGATCGTCGATCTCTACTCGGGGACGGGCGCCATCAGCCTGCTGCTGGCTCGACGCTGCCGCCGCGTCTACGGCATCGAGGTCGCCCCGGCGGCGGTGGCCGACGCCGTCCGCAACGCCCACGCCAACGGGATCGACAACTGCACCTTCCTGTCCGGAGAGGTCCGGCACGTGCTGCCCGCGCTCATCACCGAGGGGGTGCAGGCGGAGACCGTCGTGGCCGATCCGCCGCGCGCCGGCTTCCATCCCAAGGCCTTGCAGGCGCTCGCCGCGCTCGCGCCCGCGCGCATTGTCTACGTCTCCTGCAATCCCTCCACGCTCGCGCGCGACGTCTCAGACCTGACGCGGCGGGGCTATCGCCTCGAGTGGGTCCAGCCCGTCGACATGTTCCCACAGACGCCGCACATCGAGGCCGTCGCCCGTCTCCGCCGGGCGGCATGACGGCCTACCTCCTCCGCCGGCTCGCCCAGTCCGTTCTCGTCCTGCTCGGCGTCTCGTTCGTCGTCTTCTTCATCCTGTACCTGACGGGTGATCCCGCCCTCCTACTCTTGCCGCCCGACGCCACCGCAGAGGACATCCAGAAGTTCCGCGAGTCGATGGGGTTCAACGACCCCTTCCTGGTTCAGTACGGCCGGTTCCTCGGGGGCGCGCTCCGGGGCGACTTTGGCCAGTCGGTGCGCCACGGTGAGCCGGCATTCCGCCTGGTCGTCGAGCGGCTGCCGGCCACCTTCGAGCTGTCGGGGGCGGCGCTCCTCGTCGCGCTCCTCCTGGCCATCCCCGCCGGTGTCGTTTCCGCCGTCCGGCGAAACACCGCGCTCGACTACGTCGCGACGGTCGTCGCCCTGCTCGGGCAATCGATGCCGACCTTCTGGCTGGGCATCATGCTCATCCTGATCTTCTCGGTGCAGTTCAACGTCCTGCCGTCGTCGGGCCGGGGCGGGCTCGAGCACCTCGTCCTGCCCGCCGTGACGCTCGGGCTCTTCACCACGGCCCGCATCACCCGGCTCACCCGCTCGGGGATGCTCGAGGTCCTGAACCAGGACTACATCCGCACGGCGCGGGCGAAGGGCGTGAGCGGACGTCCCGTCGTCTGGAAGCACGCGTTCAAGAACGCCGCGATCCCCATCGTCACCATCGTGGGGATCGAGCTGGGAACCCTGCTCGGCGGGTCGGTGATTACGGAGACGATCTTCGCCTGGCCGGGCGTCGGCCGGCTGTCGGTGCAGGCGATCTATAATCGGGACTACCCGGTTGTGCAGGCCGCCGTCTTCCTTCTCGCATCGACCTTCGTCCTCGTCAACCTCGTCGTCGACGTCCTCTACACGTACCTCGACCCCCGCATCCGGCTGAGATGAGCGACGCGCGTCCGATCAACAACGCGTCGGGGCGGCTGGTGCTCGCGCGCGAACCCCCGACCCCGACGCGCGAGTGGCTGGTCCTCGGCCGCCGGCTCGCGCGACGGCGCACAGCGCTCTTCGGGCTGGTCGTGGTCGCGCTCGTGGTGGCAACGGCGCTGGCCGCGCCGTGGCTCTCCCCCTTCGATCCCATCGCTCAGGACATTGGTCATCGCCTGAAGCCGCCGGGGTGGCTGGACGCGGCGGGGCGCCTCCACCCGCTCGGCACCGACCACCTCGGACGCGACCTGCTCGCCCGCGTCATCTTCGGCGCGCAGCCGGCGCTGCTCGTCGGCTTCGCCGCAGTGATGATCTCGGGCGTGCTCGGGATGGTCACGGGGCTGCTGGGCGGCTATTTCGGCGGGCGCGTCGACGACGTGCTCATGCGCCTGGCCGACGTCCAGCTCGCGTTCCCGTTCATCCTCCTCGCGATCGCCGTCATCGGCGTGCTGGGACCGAGCCTGCCCACGATCATCGTCGTCATCGGCGTGTCGAGCTGGGTCGTCTACGCGCGCGTCGTGCGGGCGGCGGTGCTCGTGCTCCGCGAGCGCGAATTCGTCCAGGCCGCCCAGGCACTCGGCGGGGGTGACGGCCGCATCCTCGTCCGTCATATCCTGCCCAACGCGTTCGCCCCCTGGCTCGTCGTGGCCACGCTCGACATGGCGCGGGTCATCGTCCTCGAGTCCGCGCTGTCGTTCCTGGGCCTTGGCGTGCAGCCGCCGACGCCCACGTGGGGCGGCATGCTGGCCGACGGCCGGGTCTACCTCACGACGGCGTGGTGGCTGGCGACCTTCCCGGGGCTCGCGATCCTCGTGACCGTCCTCGGCATCAACCTGTTCGGGGACGGGCTGCGGGATACGCTGGATCCGCGTCTGAAGATCTGACGCGGTTGCCGCGCCGTCCGCGGGCGGCGAGCACCGCCAGCGTCGCGCCCACGGCGTCGATCATGACGTCCCCGGCGCTCGCCGTGCGCGAGGGGATCGTCCCCTGGTGGGCCTCGTCCAGGACGGCCCAGACCACGCTGACGGCGAGGGCGACCCACGCGCTGGGCGCCGGGGTCAGGCGCCGTTCACCGACGAGGCCACGGAACCAGAGGGCGGCGAGGATCGCGTACTCCGTCAGGTGGCCGAGCTTCCGCACGAGCGCGTGGAGCAAGGCGATCTGGTCGGGCGTGGCCCAGGGAAAGAGCCAAGTCATGACCGGGATTAAGATGCTCGCGCTGTGCTCGCCGCTGCCCACGTCAGACGACATCACCCAGATGAGCGCCATCCACCCGAGTGCGGGAAGCCAGTACCGCGCGAAGGCTTTCACCGGGTGGTAAGGAACGGGTCGCTCTGGATGAGCGCGGCGTCGACGGTGTGCGGAGGTCGGGGTTCGTTCGGCACGGTGATCGGCGGCCGGCCCGGGGCACCGGCCGCCTCGTGAGGTCGATTCTAGCAGACGGGGCGGGGCGGTCCTCCGTGATAGAGTGGCGCCGATGCTCGGCGAGATCCTCGACGATCTCCTGACCTCGCGGTCGACTGGGCCGTGCATCACCGCGATGCGGCACTTCCCGGCCCGCCCCCCGGTGCTCGCGTCCTTTCCGCCGGGGCTCGATCCCCGACTCATCGCGGCGCTGAGGACGCGAGGCATCGAGCATCTCTACTCCCACCAGGCGCGCTGCTGCGAGCTGGTCGAGAAGGGCCATTCGCTGGTCGTCGTCACGCCCACGGCTTCCGGCAAGACGCTGTGCTACAACCTGCCGGTGCTCCAGGCGCTGCTCGAGCGGCCCGACGCGCGGGTCCTCTATCTCTTCCCCACGAAGGCGCTGGCCCAGGACCAGCTCGCCGAGCTCGAGGCGCTGGCCAAGAGCCTGCCCGATCTGAGGATGTTCACCTACGACGGGGACACCCCGCAGGACGCGCGCCGCGCCGTCCGGGCCCGCGCCAACCTCGTCCTCACCAACCCCGACATGCTGCACTCCGGCGTCCTGCCTCACCACACGAAGTGGGCCGTCCTCTTCCAGAACCTCCGCTACGTCGTGATCGACGAGCTCCACGCTTACCGCGGCGTTTTCGGCAGTCACTTGGCCAATCTCGTGCGCCGTCTCCGCCGTCTCTGCCGGCACTACGGCTCGGCGCCGCAGTTCATCATGGCCTCCGCGACCATCGGCAATCCGCGCGAGCTGGCCGAGCGCATCATCGGCGAGAGCGTCGAGGAGGTCGCGGAGAGCGGCGCCCCCACCGGTGACAAGCTGTTCCTCTGCTACAACCCGCCCGTCGTCAATCCCGAGCTGGGGATCCGGGCGCCGTACCTCGGCGAGGCTGCCACCATCGCCGTGCGGTTCCTCCGGGAGCGGATCCCGACGATCGTGTTCGCGCAGAGCCGCCTGTCGACCGAGGTGCTGCTGGGGACGATCAAGGGCGGCGTCGCAGACAAGACAGGGGACAGCGGGATCGTCCGGGGCTACCGCGGCGGATACCTGCCGACGCGCCGGCGGGCGGTGGAGCAGGGGCTGCGCGCCGGCGAGGTGCTGGGCGTCGTGTCGACCAACGCGCTCGAGCTCGGCGTGGACATCGGCCATCTGGACGCCGCCGTGCTCGCCGGCTACCCAGGGACCATCGCCTCGCTGTGGCAGCAGGCGGGGCGCGCCGGGCGCCGCTCCGGCTCCTCCGCGGCGGTGTTCGTGGCGAGCAGCGCGCCGCTCGACCAGTTCATGGCCACCCACCCCGACTACCTCTTCGGCACGCCGCCCGAGCACGCGCGCATCAACCCCGACAACCCCTTCATCCTCGTGAATCACCTCAAGTGCGCGGCCTTCGAGCTGCCCTTCGAGGCGGAGGGACGCTTCGGGGACGTGGACGTGCGCCGCGAGCTGGCTGCCCTGGAGGACGAAGGACTTCTGCACCGCGCCGGTAGCCGCTGGCACTGGGCGTCGGAGACGTACCCCGCCGATCACGTGTCGCTGCGGACGGTCACCACCGACAACTTCCTCGTCATCGACACGACCGCCCGCGACGAGAAGCAGACGAAGCGGCGCCAGATCATCGCCGAAGTCGACTGGAGCAGCGCCTTCGCCACCGTCTATCCCAAGGCCATCTACCTCGTGGAGAGCGAGCCCTTCGAGGTTCAGGAGCTGCACTTTCGCGAGGACGAGGAGAAGGTCGCCTACGTCAAACGGGTGAGCGTCGACTACTTCACCGACGCCGTCAGCGCCAAGGGTGTGTGGATCCTGCGGCGGCTCGTCGATCGCGAACACCCGGCGTACGTGGCCGAGCAGGGCGAGGTGCTCGTGGCGGAGAAGGTCGTCGGGTTCAAGAAGATCAAGATGGGCACGCTCGAGAACGTGGGCTCGGGGGAGGTCGAGCTGCCGCAGCAGGAGATGCAGACGACGAGCGCATGGCTGAGCGTGCCGTCCGAGACGCTGGCCCGAGTCAGCCGCTCGCGGGAGGAGTTGATCGACGGTCTCCGCGCCGTGACATACCTCCTGCATCATCTCGCGCCGATCTTCCTGCTCTGCGACGTGCGTGATCTTGGCTCGTGGCTGGGAGACACGACCCCCGTGGAGACCGGGGTGGTGGCGACGCGCGAGTCGGCCCGGCGCCGGCTGCTCGACGCCGAGCAGTTCACGCCCACCATCTATCTCTACGACTCCCACGCGGGCGGCATCGGCCTGGCCGAGCGTGTCTTCGACGTGCTCCCGCAGCTCCTCCGCCACGGGCTCGACACGCTCCAGGCGTGCGCATGCGCCTGGGGCTGCCCCTCGTGCGTGGGGCCGGTCAACGAGGTCGGTCGCCGCGCGAAGGCGACCGCTTCCGCCCTGCTCCGTGCCCTCACCGGCTGATCCCGGCGCCCGCGCCGGCACGCTCGAGGA
Organism: Methylomirabilia bacterium; assembly: GCA_041493245.1. Taxonomy (GTDB): domain Bacteria; phylum Methylomirabilota; class Methylomirabilia; order Rokubacteriales; family CSP1-6; genus DATHGT01. The sequence goes on from JBGPYK010000002.1 coordinate 16,924, forward strand.
GCTGCGCCAAGTCATCCACCGCATCGAGCGCGCGCGTCCCTTCCGCGTAGCCCCCGACCCGCCGGAAACGGTCCTCGGCGGGCAGCTCGTGGAGACGGAGGCCGGCCCGCTCCTGACGGTCCGTCGCGAGTTTCCGCTCGACCACCGCCACGGCTGCGTGGCCCTCGGCGGGGCGCTACGGGTCTCCGAGGAGGCGCTCCGCGTCCTCTCGCGCGACGAGACGCTGCCCGAGCCGCGCCGCCTGCTGTTCCTCGACACGGAGACAACGGGGCTCGCGGGAGGGACGGGCACATACGCGTTCCTGGTCGGGACGGGCTGGCTCGAGGATGACCGCTTCGTCATCGTTCAGCACTTTATGCGTGACCTCGACGAGGAGCCCGCCCTTCTGGCCGCGCTGACGCCGCTTCTCGAGCGCGCAAGCGGGCTCGTGACCTTCAACGGGAGCGGCTTCGACGTCCCGCTGCTCGAGACGCGGTTCATCCTCGGGCGGCGCCGCTGGCCGGCGACGCTCCCCCACGTCGACCTGTTGTGGCCGGCGCGGCGAGTGTGGGCCGCCCGGTTCGTGGACTGCCGGCTGGGGACGCTCGAGCGGGAGGTCCTCGGCCACGTGCGCGACGAAGACGTCGCCGGCGCGCTGATCCCATCGCTCTACTTCGAGTTCCTCCGCCGGCGCCACGCGGCTCCCCTCGCCCCCGTCTTCACCCACAACCGCCACGACGTGCTCTCGCTGGTCGCGCTGCTCGGCTGGCTCGGCCACGCCCTCGCCCCCGGCGAGCACGGCGTCGAAGACGCCCTCGACCTCGCCGGCCTGGGACGGCTCTGGGAGCGAATCGATCCCGCGCGCGCGGCCGTCTGCTACCGCGGGGCGCTCGCCGCGGGGCTGCCGGCGCCCGAGGCGCACTTGGTCCGGCTCCGGCTCGCCGGCTGGGAGAAGCGGTGGGCGCAGTGGGAGGCCGCCTGCGCCTTGTGGGAGGCCGCAGCCGCGACCTCGACGTTCGATCCGCGACCGTGGGAGGAGCTGGCGAAGTACCACGAGCACCGCGCGCGGGATTTGGCCGCCGCGCGCGTTGTGGTCACCACGGCGCTCCGCCGGGCCGAGGCGGCCCTCGCACCATCGCCGATCATTGGCGCGCTCGCCTACCGGCTGGCGCGGCTCGGCCGCCGGTTGGGGCGACGCGGACGTATCATGGAGCCAGCGCTGGAAGACGAGCGCAGTGAAGGTGTATGACGTCAAGGGCACGGCTCCACGTTAACGAAGCGGATTCCCTTCGAAGGGGGGTGCGAGCATGAAATCGGAAATCTCGCCCGAACTTCGCGACCTCGTTGAGCGGGCAGAGTTGGCGCACCAACGCTTCTACGTCGGCGAACTCAGGAATCGACTCGAGCAGACTGCCTGGGGGGAAGTACGTCGCGCTCCACATCGATACTGGTGAATACCTCGTCGCCGACAGCCAGGATGCGGCGCTCGGCGAGTTTCGCGCTCGGTTCCCAGGCATCCTCGCGTACACCGTTCGGATCGGCGCCCCGCGACTCGTCGCCTGATGTCGGTGCTGGGTGACGTCGTAGACGGCCTGGTTCAGCGGCTCAGCGGACGACTGGCGTCACGGGACCGGCGTCAACGGGGGCTTGCCCTCCAGGACGGCGAGACAGTTCTTCACCGCGAGCGAGGCCATCGCCAGCCGGGTGTCGAAGGATGCGCTGGCGATATGCGGGGCCAACACGACATTCGAGAGATCGAGCAACGCCGGGTTGATCCGCGGCTCCTCCTCGAACACGTCGAGCCCGGCCCCGGCGATCCAGCGCTCGCGTAAGGCCCGGCCCAGCGCGGCCTCATCCATCACGGGCCCGCGGGCGGCGTTGACGAAGATCGCCGTCTTCTTCATCTGCCGCAGCGCGCGCTCGTCGATCAGATGGCGGGTTTCCGGGAGCAGCGGGGTGTGCACGGTGACGAAGTCGGCCTCCCGCAGCACGGTGTCCCGGTCGGCGTACGTCGCCCGCAGCTCGCGCTCGACGTCGGTCCCCGCAGGCACGGCGTCGTTGTAGAGGACGCGCATGCCGAACCCCAGCGCGCGCCGGGCCACGGCCCGTCCGATCCGCCCGAACCCCAGCACGCCGAGCGTCTTGCCGTGCACGTCCATCCCCCACAGGACCTCCCACCCCCACTGCTTCCACTGGCCCGATCGGACGTAGTGGTCGGCCTCGACCACCCGACGGGCCGCGGCCAGGAGCAGCGCCCACGTGAAGTCGGCCGTCGTCTCGGTGAGCACGTCGGGCGTGTTGGTCACGACGACGCCGCGGCGGCGGGCGGCCGGAACGTCGATGTTGTTGTAGCCGACGGCCACGTTGGCGACGACCTTCAGTGCAGGGGCTGCCGCGAGGACCTCGTCGTCGATCGTGTCGACGATCTGGCAGACGAGCCCGTCCCGCCCGGCAAGCCGCTCGATCAGCTCGGCCTTGGGCAACGGGTCGGCGCCCTTGTGGATCTCGACGGTGAACCCCTGAGGGATCAGCTTGACGGCCTCGTCCGGTAAGGCACTGGAAATAAGGATATTTAGAGACACTCCGACCCCCTCTAATTTCCCCTTGAGCACTTGCCGATGAGGCGGTATGTTAGCACTCTCTTTAGTCGAGTGCTAACGAGGTAGCCGCGTGATCATGAGTACTCAAGCCGGCGCGGAGGGACGACAAGGCAGGCGCTCCGCGTCCACCACCCCTACAAGGAGGCAGGTTCGATGGCGATGAAGATTCGTCCGCTACATGACCGGATTCTCGTGAAGCGCCTCGAGGAGCAAGAGGTCAAGAAGGGCGGGATCATCATTCCCGACACCGCGAAGGAGAAGCCGCAGGAGGGCAAAGTCATCGCGGCCGGCAACGGCAAGGTGGGTGACGACGGCAAGAAGATCCCGCTCGACGTGAAGGCCGGTGATCGCATCCTGTTCGGCAAGTACTCCGGTTCCGAGGTCAAGATCGAGGACGACGAATACCTGATCCTCCGGGAGGAGGACGTCCTCGCGATTCTCGAGTAACGGGTCGGCAGCGACGATCACGGGTCAAGCTCGCGATCATCGCCGAGCCCACGACCATCCCCGACTCAACGATCAATAAGGAGGACAGCGAGACATGCCGAAGCAGCTGAGATTCGAAGAGGAGGCGCGCGCCTCCCTCCTCAAGGGCGTCAACATCCTGGCCGCCGCCGTGAAAGCGACGCTGGGACCGAAGGGGCGCAACGTCGTCATCGACAAGAAGTTCGGCAGCCCCACGATCACCAAGGACGGCGTCACCGTCGCCAAGGAGATCGAGCTGAAGGACCCCTACGAGGACATGGGCGCGCAGATGTTGAAGGAAGTGGCGTCCAAGACCTCCGACGTGGCCGGTGACGGGACCACGACGGCCACCGTGCTCGCCCAGGCCATCTTCCGCGAGGGCCTGCGGAACGTGACGGCGGGCGCGAACCCGATGGGCCTCAAGCGCGGCATCGAGCGGGCGGTCGAGGCCGTGGTCGAGGAGCTGAAGAGGCTCTCGAAGTCGACGAAGGACAAGAAGGAGATCGCGCAAGTGGCGACCATCGCCGCCAACAACGACAAGACGATCGGCGACCTGATCGCCGACGCCATGGAGAAGGTGGGCAAGGACGGGGTCATCACGGTCGAGGAGTCGAAGTCGGCCGATACCGCGCTCGACATCGTCGAGGGCATGCGGTTCGACCGTGGCTACCTCTCGCCCTACTTCGTCACCGATCCCGAGCGCATGGAGAGCGTGCTCGAGGACGCCCTCATCCTCATCCACGAGAAGAAGATCAGCGTGATGAAGGACATGCTGCCGCTCCTCGAGCAGGTGGCGCGGGCGGGCAAGCCGCTCCTCATCATTGCCGAGGACGTCGAGGGCGAGGCGCTGGCGACGCTCGTGGTGAACAAGCTCCGCGGCACGCTGCACGCGTCCGCGGTGAAGGCGCCCGGGTTCGGCGACCGCCGCAAGTCCATGCTCGAGGACATCGCCACCCTCACGGGCGGCAAGGCAATCACAGAAGACCTCGGGATCAAGCTGGAGAACATCAAGCTCGACGACCTCGGCAAGGCCAAGAAGGTGGTCGTGGACAAGGACAACACCACGATCGTCGAGGGCGCGGGCAAGCAGTCGGCCATCGAGGGGCGGATCAAGCAGATCCGCGCCCAGATCGAGGAGACCACCAGCGACTACGACCGTGAGAAGCTGCAGGAGCGGCTGGCCAAGCTGGCCGGCGGCGTGGCGGTGGTGAAGGTCGGGGCGGCCACCGAGACGGCGATGAAGGAAAAGAAGGCGCGCGTGGAGGACTCGCTCAACGCCACGCGGGCGGCGGTTGAAGAGGGCATCGTGCCCGGCGGCGGCGTGGCGCTGCTGCGCGCCGCGAAGGCCATCGACAAGCTCAAGCTCGAGGGCGACGAGAAGGTCGGCGCCATGATCGTCCGGCGCGCTTTGGAGGAGCCGATCCGTCAGATCGTCGAGAACGCGGGCCTCGAAGGTAGCGTGGTCGTCGAGAAGGTGAAGGCCGAGACCGTGGCCACCCGCGGCTTCGACGCGGAGAGCATGGAGTACGTCGACATGATGCAGGCCGGCATCATCGACCCCGCCAAGGTCGAGCGCGTGGCGCTGGAGAACGCGGCGTCGATCGCCTCGCTGCTGCTCACGACCGAGGCGCTCGTCACGGACATCCCTGAGGACAAGCCGGCGGCGGCGCCGCCGATGCCGCACGGCGATATGTACTAACCGCCAAGCAGGGTGACGGGCGCAACGCGCCCGAACACCGGATCATTTGTCCGAGGGGGGCCGACCCCCCTCGGACTCCCCCGGCAGACAGCCGGAGGGGGAAGTGGCGCTCGATTCAGTTCAGCTCACGCGATGCGTGAGCGGCGGCCCGGGCCGCTCCGGCGGCTCGGGCCGTATCGTTTTTTGGGCGTTGACCTTGCCGCGCCGAGGGATGTTTGATAGCCTAAGGCGCTTCGAATTCGATGTCCCAGGGCCCCAAGGGGGGTGAGTCGTTCTGCGGCCTTACGAAATTCTCGTGATCGTTGATTCTCGTCCCACCGACGAAGAGGTCGCGACGCTGCTCGCGCAGCTCTCCGACCAGATCAAGTCGCTGGGTGCCGAAGTGATCAAGCTGGAAAACTGGGGGAAGCGCCGTATGGCGTACGACGTTCGCAAGCAGCGCGAGGGGACGTACGCTGTGCTGGAGGTTTCTGCCGAGCCCTCGACCGTCAAGGAGTTCGAGCGGCAGCTACGGCTGAACGAAAGCGTCCTGCGCTTCCTGTCCACGCGGGTTCCCATCCGGAAGAAGAAGGCTCGGCCGGCAAAAACTCAAGAGGTGCTTGAGGAGGTCGGTTGATGGCGAGCCTCAACAAGGTCTTCCTGATCGGCAATCTGGTCCGGCCCCCGGAACTGCGGTACACGCCGAGCGGCACCGCCGTGGCGGATCTCCGTCTGGCGGTGAATCGCAGTTACACCACGCAGGGTGGCGAGAAGCGGGAGGAGACGTGCTTCCTCACGATCGTCGTCTGGGGCAAACAGGCCGAAGCCTGTGGTGAGTATCTCGACAAGGGCAGCCCGATCCTCGTCGAGGGCCGGCTGCAGACCCGCGAGTGGGAAGCCAAGGACGGTCAGAAGCGGGCCGTGGTGGAGGTCGTAGCCGAGCGCGTCCAGTTCATGGGGCGCGGCAAGGCGCCCGCCGGCGCGGCCGTGGCGGCCGCCGAGCCCTTCGCCGAGGAAACGTCGCCGGCCGCCGCGGACGACGACGTCCCATTCTAATGAAGGAGGAATAAGCCATCCCAAGTCCTCAGAAGCCCATGAAGCGCCGCCGGTTTGGGCGGCGGAAGATTTGCAAGTTCTGTGCTGAGAGGGTTGACCTCGTCGACTACAAGGACGTCCGCCGGCTCCGGAGCTTCGTCACCGAGCGCGGCAAGATCATCCCGCGGCGTATCTCGGGGAGCTGCGCCCGCCACCAGCGTCAGCTCACGCACGCCATCAAGCGCGCGCGCACGGTGGCGCTCCTGCCGTACGTGGCCACAGACTAGGGGATGGCGATGAAGGTCATTCTCCTGGACGACGTGGCGAAGCTCGGCCGCCGGGGCGAGGTGCGCGACGTCTCCGACGGGTTCGCCCGCAACTTCCTCATCCCCAAGAAGCTCGCGCTCACCGCCACCGCCGGCAACCTGAAAGGCCTGGTCCACATCCAGAAGCAGCAGGAGGCGAAGGCCGACCGCATCAAGGCCGACGCCGAGGCGCTCCGCGGTCGGATCGAGGCGCTCGTCTACGAGGAGCGGCGCCAGGCCTCTGAGGAGGGGGGTAAGCTCTTCGGCTCCGTGACCGCGCAAGACGTGGTCGATTTCCTACAGCGGCACACGGTCAAGCTCGAGCGGCGGCGCGTGCATCTCGACGAACCCATCAAGGCGCTCGGCGAGAGCGTCGTCGCCATTCGTTTGCATCCCGAGGTGACCGCGCAGCTCCGAGTGAACGTCGTCCGCGAGTAGTCGCGCCACCGGACGACACGCGACCCCCGAGATCATGGTTTCGGGAGTCGACGTTTCTATCCACCTGCCGTCCACGCCGTGTCCACAGAGTTCCGTCGGGTATCCACCTGGTGTCCACGGCATGTCCACAAAAGCGGACGCGCGGACGATTTTCGTTGACGAACGCCGTGGACCCGCTCAAGGATCATCGCCGATGCTTCGTGGTGACACGCGCGCATGAGCCCCCTGGTAGTTCCTGCGCGAATTCCGCCCCACAACCTGGACGCGGAGCGCGCGGTGCTCGGCGCCGTGCTCCTGGAGGGCCGGGAGGCCCTGCCGCGCGTCATCGAGATTCTGCGACCCACCGACTTCTACACCGAGGCCCACCGTGTCGTCTTCGTCACCATGCAGACGCTCTTCGACCGCGGCGAGCCGGTCGACCTCATCACGCTGAGCGAGGAGCTGCGCCGGCAGGGCCAGCTCGACTTCGTGGGCGGGCCCGCGGCGTTGGCGCTGCTCGTCGAGCAGGCCTCGATCGCCTCGCACTTGATCTCATATTCGAACATCGTCCGCGACATGGCCGTCCTTCGGGAGTTGATCCAGACGTCCAGTCAGCTCATGACCCAGGCCTTCGAGGCCAAGGAAGACGTACAGGTGCTGGTCGACGACGCCGAGCGCAGGATCTTCAGCCTGGCGGAGCGCCGACTCGAGGGCAGCGCGTTGCCCGTGGAGCGCATCCTCAAGAACACGTTCGAGTACATCGAGCGGCTCTACGAGCGGAAAGAACACGTCACCGGCGTCGCGACTGGCTTCGAGAAGCTCGATGTCGAGACCGCGGGTTTCCAGCCCTCGGAGTTCATCATCATCGCCGGCCGCCCCAGTATGGGGAAAACCGCCTTTGCGCTGAACATCGCCCAGCACGTGGGCGTGAGCTTGCGGGGCAGGGTGCTCGTGCTCAGCCTCGAGATGTCGGCGTCGCAGCTCGTGCAGCGCATGCTCTGCTCCGAGGCCAAAGTCGACTCGCAGCTTGTGCGGACAGGGCGCCTGAGCTCCTCCGACTGGCATCGACTCACCGCCGCCGCTGGCCGGCTGAGCGAGGCCAAGATCTTCATCGACGACAGCCCCGGGCTCACGGTGCTGGAGGCGCGGGCCAAGGCCCGGCGCATGAAGGCGGAGCACGGCCTCGACCTGCTCATCATCGACTACCTCCAGCTCATGCGCGGCCGGGCCTCCATCGAGAATCGCCAGCAGGAGATCTCGGAAATCTCGCGCTCGCTCAAGGCCCTGGCCAAGGAGCTGATCATCCCCGTCGTGGCCCTGTCCCAACTCTCCCGAGCCGTCGAGGCGCGCTCCCAGCGCGACTTCCGCCCCCAGCTCTCGGACCTGAGGGAATCGGGTGCGCTTGAGCAGGATAGCGACTTGATCCTGTTTCTCTATCGACAGTCTGTGTATAAGGGGGATGACCTCCCTCCCGACGAGGCCAACATCGCCGAGGTGATCATCGGCAAGCAGCGGAACGGGCCGATCGGGACGGTGAAGGTGGTGTTCCTCCCGCAGTACGCCCGCTTCGAGAACGTCGCCGACTACCATCGGCAACCTGAGCCCTCGTTCTAAGCGTCGGTGCCCAACATGGTGGTCAGGCGGCCGGCCGCCTCCAGGCCTCGGCCGGTGTCGGCGACGCCGGGAGGCCCGCCTGATCTAGCGGTTCACGGCGCATCGCTCCGCGAGTATCATGACGGCCGTGCGCCTGCATCGGCTGAAACGTCTGTTCGTCGGCATACCGCTGCCGACCGCGCAATCCAGACACGAGCGCCTCGGAAAGTCGACCGCGCTCGCGGTCTTCGCGTCCGACGCGCTCTCGTCCGTCGCCTACGCCACCGAGGAGATCCTCCTCGTCCTGATCCTCGCCGGCTCCATCGCGCTGAGCTATTCGCTCCCGATCGGCATCAGCATCGCCCTGCTGATCGCCATCGTCACCAGCTCGTACCGGCAGACGATCCGGGCTTACCCCCGGGGCGGCGGCGCCTACATCGTCACCAAGGACAACCTCGGTGTGACGCCCGGCCTCATCGCGGGGGCCGCGCTCCTCATCGACTACGTCCTGACCGTCGCCGTCAGCGTCGCCGCGGGGGTGGCCGCGGTCACCTCGGCGGTGCCGGCTCTCTTCCGCTACCGCGTGCTCCTGTGCGTGGCGGCGGTCGTCGTGGTCGGCGTGGCCAATCTGCGAGGCATCCGCGAGTCCGCCCGACTCTTCGCCGCCCCGACGTACCTGTTCATCGCGAGCCTGGGGGCGCTCGTCGTGTACGGCTCACTCGGAGCGATCTTCGACTTCCTTCCCGAGGCGCCGTACGAGCCTCACGGCCCCGGCCTCGAGGGGATCGGCCTGTTCCTGCTGTTGCGCGCCTTCGCCTCCGGGTGCACCGCACTCACCGGGGTGGAAGCGGTGTCCGACGGCGTTCCCGCGTTCAAGCCTCCCGAAGCGGCGAACGCCCGCATCGTCCTCACCTGGCTCGGCGGCACCCTCATCACGCTTTTCCTCGGGATCACGTTCCTCGCCTACGATCTCGGCGTCACCCCGCTCGAGCACGAAACGGTGGTGTCTCAGCTCGGCCGCCGCATCTTCGGGACCGGGTTCCTCTACTACGAGATCCAAGGCGTGACGATGCTGATCCTGCTCCTGGCCGCCAACACCTCCTTCGCGGACTTCCCGCGGCTGTCGTTCTTCCTGGCCCGCGATCGCTTCATCCCTCGGCAGTTCGCCAACCAGGGGGACCGGCTCGTCTTCTCCAACGGCATCCTCATCCTCGGCGGCCTCGCCGCGATCCTCCTCGTCATCTTCCGCGGCAGCACCCACGCCCTCATCCCGCTCTACGCCGTCGGTGTGTTCATCTCTTTCACCCTCTCGCAGACGAGCATGGTCCGCCGGTGGCTGCACCGGCGCGAGGAGGGGTGGTGGTGGCGCGCAGCGGTCAATGGCTTCGGGGCGCTCGTCACCGCCATCGTCCTGCTCACGATTGCCATCACGAAGTTCACGCACGGGGCCTGGATCGTGGTGCTGCTCATCCCCGCCCTCGTGCTCGCCTTCACGATGATGCACCGGCACTACGAGGAGGTGGCGACGCAGCTCTCGCTCGACGCGCTGGAGCCGCCGCCGCCGCTGCAGAACACCGTGCTCGTGCTCGTCGGCGACCTGCACCGCGGGGTGATCAAGGCGCTCCAGTACGCTCAGTCGCTCTCCGTCAACGCTAAGGCGGTGTTCGTGGAGTCGGACCCCGAGCGGACGCACCGGCTGGAGCAGAAGTGGGCGAAGTGGGGGATGGGCCTCCCCCTCATCGTGCTCACGTCGCCGTACCGGTCGCTGCTCGGGCCGCTGCTCCACTACGTCGACCACATCCTCGAGCAGGGCGGCGAGAACCACCTCGTGACGATCGTGCTGCCGGAGTTCATTCCAGCGCGCTGGTGGCAGCACCTGCTCCACAACCAGACGGCGCTGCTCATCAAGGGCGCGATGCTCTTCCGCAAGAACGTGATCGTCACCGACGTCCCCTACCACCTCAAGCACTGATTGACGTCGGGGGGAGCGACGCCGGATCGAGCGCGCGAAGGAGGCTACGCCCCCCTCGGCCTCCCCCGGCCCGACACCCCCCACCGGGAGCAGTCACTCGGCGAGGGCCCTTTCAGCCCCGGCGGCGTCTGCCGCGAGTCTGGTACACTTGAGGCCCGCGTGATCGCCGAATGAACCTCGTCCTGTCTCCTGACGGCCCGCTCGACGCCGGCGCCACGCTCGCCCGCTACCGGATCTGGGGTGAGGATCCCGTGAACTGTCTCGGCGCGGGCGTGTTCCGCCGCGTCCTGCGTCGGGATGGCGCGCTCGTGCCGTACGAGGTGCGCTGGCGCGGTTCCGTCGACGACGCGCGGTTGCACGTTCGCATCCCGGGGACGCGCTCGACGCGCGCGCGCGACGCGGTGGCGGCCGAGGTGCGGACGATCTTCGGCCTTGACTTCGATCTCGCCGGCTTCTACCGGATGGCGAAGGGCGATCCGATGCTCGCGGAGCTCGTGCCACCGCTCTACGGCCTGCGCCCCACGCAGGCACCCGGGGGCCTCGAGATGCTGGTGGGCTCGATCATCGCTCAGCAGGTGAACCTGACCTTCGCGTTCACCCTCCGCGCCCGCCTCGTCCGCCGCTACGGCACGCCGGTCGAGCTGGGAGGGCAGACGGTGTACGCGTTCCCGCAGGCGGAGGCGCTCGCCCGCCTCCACGTGCGCCACCTGCGGGCGATGCAGTTCTCCACGCGCAAGGCCGAGTACATCCGCGACGTCGCCCGCGCGGTGGTGGCGGGCGTTCTCGATTTCGCGGCGCTGGCGGGCGCGCCCAACGTCGAGGTGATCGAGCGGCTCACGGCGCGGCGCGGGCTCGGTCGCTGGACGGCCGACTGGTACCTTGCGCGGTGCCTCGGCCGCGGCGACGTCTGCCCGGCGGGCGACCTCGCCGTGCGCAAGGCGTTTGATCATCACGACGGGCGAGGGAGCACCCTGTCGGAGGAGGCCATTCGGCGCCGCGCGAGCGCCTGGGGAGGATACCAGACGCTGGCGATCCACTACCTGCTCGCCGGCATGCGGATCGATCAAGGGCGGGGGGAGCGTGCGGGGGGTCCTGCGGCGTCGATGCCTTCACACGTGCGGAGCCGGCCGGCCGCGGGAGGAGGGAGCGCGTGAACAAGAAGCTGAGCCTGCCCATCGTCGGGCAGCCCGACCCGAACACCCCCACGGACGTTCACCTCGTCGGGCGCTACGCACTCGGCGTCACGTGGGCGGACGGCCACGGCAGCATCTATCCGTTTGACCGGCTCCGCCACGCCTGCCCGTGCGGCCGGTGCGTGGCGGTCGAGACGATCGCCCCCGCGATGGCGTGGCCCCGGGACATCAAGAAGCTCGGGGAGAGCCTGCGCGTGACCTGGACCGACGAGCACGAGAGCCTCTACCGCTATCCCGACCTGCGCGCCGCGTGTCAGTGCGCGGGCTGCACCGGCGGTCACTGACATGGACGAGGCCCGGAAGCGGCGCGCCCTCTTCGGTGTGCTGCTGTCGATCTTCCTGGGGGCGATGGAGTCGACCGTCGTCGCAACCGCCATGCCCAAAGTCGTGGGGAGCCTCGGCGGAATCGAGATGTACTCCTGGGTCTTCTCCGGGTTCCTGCTGACGTCGACCGTCACCATGCCACTCTGGGGCCGGCTCTCCGACCTCTTCGGCCGGCGGCCGACCTACCTCACGGGGCTCGTGATCTTCCTTGTCGGGTCCGCGCTGTCCGGCCTGTCGCGCACGATGGCGGAGCTGATCGTCTTCCGGATGGTGCAAGGGCTGGGGGCGGGCTCGCTCATCACGATCGGCATGACGATCATCGGCGACATGTTCCCGCTGGAGCGCCGCGCCAAGATGCAGGGCTATATCTCCGGGGTGTGGGGCGTGGCCTCATTCGTCGGCCCGCTGCTTGGCGGGCTGTTGACCGACTACATCTCCTGGCGGTGGGTGTTCTACATCAACGTGCCGTTCGGCGCTGTCGCGATGCTCCTGATCGCCAGCGCCGTCGCCAAGGCGCGCCCGGCTTCGCGGACGCCGGTCATCGACTACGCCGGCGTCGTGCTCTTCGCCACGGCCGTCTCCGCGCTCCTGCTCGGTGTCGTCGAGGCGGGACGCGTGGGGACGTGGAGTGGTCTCGATGTCCTGGGGCCGCTCGCCCTCGCCCTCGCCGCCCTTGCCGCCTTCGTCGCCGTCGAGCGGCGCGCGCGGGACCCCATCGTCCCGCTTGGACTCTTCGGCAACCGCATCGTGGTCGCCGCCGTCGTGACGGGCTTCCTGTCGGGGGTGGCGATGTTCGGCGCCATCTCGTTCGTGCCCCTCTTCCTTCAGCGCGTCGCCGGCACCTCGGCGACGCAGGCGGGCTTCGTGCTGACCCCGTTCATCATCGGCTGGGTGGTCCTCTCGGTCGCGAGCGCGCGCCTGGTGCTGCGCATCGGCTACCGGACCGTGGTGTTCGCGGGGATGATCTGCCTGGCCGTCGCCTTCACGCTGTTCACGCGCTGGGATGCGAGCCTCACGCCGGGGACGGCGATGCGCGACGTCCTCCTGGCCGGCATCGGGATGGGGCTGACCATGGTGCCGATGCTCATCGCCGTGCAGAGCGCGGTCCCGCGCGCGGAGTTGGGTGTCGCGACCTCGATGACCCAATTCTTCCGGGCCGTGGGCGGCGCCGTCGGGCTGTCGCTGATGGGCGCCGTGATGGCGCAACGGCTACAGGCGGGGTTGCCCATGGTCGCGGCGCTGCACGCCGTCTTCGTGCTCGGGCTCGTCGTCTGCGTGGCGGCGCTGGCGGCCGCCTTCCTGGTGCCCGCGGGCCGGGCGCACGAGCTGGCGCGCGCGGAGCCGCACGCCGCGGGAGGATGATCGATGGCCGGTGACCTGCCCTTCCTCGAACGGCTCGCCCAGCTCCCCGCGGTGCCTGCCGCCTCCGCCGTCGCGCTCCTCGAGCGACTGCCCAACGTCCAGCGCGACCCGGTGATCGGGCCGCTTTTTGGCGTGGACGAGGAGGGCGACACGGTGGTCAACCCGCTGACCCCCGCCGTGCTGCAGCAGTTCCAGCAGAAGCCGGAGCTGACGTGCTATGCCGCGCTGCTCGAGGGGCTCACGGGGATCTGGAACGCGGCCGTCCGCGCCGCCGTCGTGGCGCGGCTGCGCGCCGCGGGGTTGCCGCCCGACGACCTGCTGCTTCGCCTGCAGGCGCTGTCGCCGACGCTCGGGTTCGCCAAGGAGACGGGCGAGTGGAGCCGGGGGTGGCTCGCCGATCCCTTTACCCAGGACGCGCTCCTCGTGCAGCAATGCGTCGTGCGCGTGCTGTTTGCCCTGCGCGGAATGGCGGAGACCCGCGCCCAGGAACTGACCACGCAACAAGGCTGACGCAGGCCCGACATCGGAGGGGACCATGCACGTGCACGAGCGCAACGCGGAGAAGAAGCGGGTGAACGGGCTGATGCTGCAGTCGTCGATGAAGGTCTACCGCGCCTTCGGGGAACTGGGCCGGCAGGTCTTTGCCGACGGCGCGCTGTCGAAGAAGCAGAAGGAGCTGACGGCGCTGGCCGTCGCCGTCTCGCAGAACTGCTTCGACTGAATCGATCACCGGGTCGAGGAGGTCCTCGACCAGGGGGCGACGGACGCCGAGATTGCGGAGACGCTCGACATCGGGCTGATCATGGGCGGGACGCTCGCGGTGAAGTCCGCGCGCCACGCCTTCGCCGTGCTGGAGCAGCTCAAGGCCGGCACGCGATGATCCGCGGCGGGGGTCGCCCGACGGTGTGATCCAGCTCGAGGGCGTCTCCAAGGGCTACGGGGGTCAGGTCCTCTTCCGCGAGGTCACGTGGCGCATCGGCGGCGGGGAGCGGATCGGGCTCGTGGGGCCGAACGGAGCGGGGAAGACGACGCTCTGCCGAATCCTCGCCGGGACCGAGGAACCGGACACAGGCCGCGTGAGCCGGCCGCGCGGCACAACGGTCGGGTATCTGCCTCAGGAGGTGACGGGCGGCGGCGGGGGATCGGTCCTCGCCGAGGTCCTCGGCGCCTTCGACGACGTCTGGCGCCTCGAGCGCGAGATGGAGGAGGTCGCCGCGTCGCTCGAGGCCGGGACGCCGCAGCGAGACGCCGGCGCCGTCGAGTCGCTGACGCAGCGGTATGGCGACCTCCAGCACCGCTTCGAGGCGCTGGGCGGGTATCGTCTCGAGACGCAGGCCCGGGCCATCCTGGGCGGGCTCGCCTTCCGCGCGGACGAGGTCACGCGCCCCCTCGTGGAGTTCTCGGGCGGATGGCGGATGCGCGCGGCGCTCGGGCGCCTGCTCCTCCTCCGGCCGTCCGTGCTCCTCCTCGACGAGCCGACGAACCACCTCGACCTCGAGTCGCTCGCGTGGCTCGAAGGCTTCCTTGCCGGCTATGACGGCGCCGTCGTCGTGGTGTCCCACGACCGCTACTTCCTGAACCGCATGGTGACGTCGATCGCGGACCTCGGGCCGTCCGGTCTCGCCCTCTACCAGGGTGACTACGACCACTACCTCGTCGAGCGCGAGGCGCGGCACGCGCTGATCGAGGCGCAGGCGCGCAACCAGGCCAAGCGGGTGGCGGAGATCGAGCGCTTCATCGAGCGCTTCCGCTACCAGGCGACGAAGGCGCGACAGGTCCAGAGCCGGATCAAGATGCTCGAGCGGATGGAGCGCGTCGAGGCAGGCGATGGACCGCGCCGGATCCGCTTCGCGTTTCCGGAGCCTCCGCGCACGGGCCGGCGGGTAGTCTCGCTGCGCGGCGTGCACAAGGCCTACGGCGCCCACGTCGTCTACGCCGGGATCGAGCTCGACGTCGAGCGTGGCGAGTGCGTCGCCCTCGTCGGCGTCAACGGTGCCGGCAAGTCGACGCTGCTCCGCGTCCTGGCCGGCGTGCTCCCGTTCGAGGTCGGCGAGCGCACGCTCGGCGCCCACGTCGCCGTTCACTACTACGCCCAGCACCAGCTCGACGTGCTCGACCCCGGGGCGACGGTCCTCGAGGAGCTGGAGCGCGTGGCGCCGGAGGCGGCGCGGACCCGGCTGCGGACGCTCCTCGGCGCCTTCCTCTTCTCGGGGGACGCAGTCGACAAGAGGGTGAGCGTACTGTCGGGCGGCGAGAAGGCGCGAGTCGCCCTGGCGAAGATGCTCGTGCGCCCGGCGGCGTTCCTGTGCCTCGACGAGCCAACGAACCATCTGGACCTGGTCTCGCGGGAGGTGCTCGAGAGCGCGCTGGCCGAGTTCCCCGGCACCATCGTCTTCATCTCCCACGACCGCTACTTCATCAACCGCATCGCCACCCGCGTGCTCGAGGTGGCGGACGGCGTGCTCACGAGCCATCCC
>JBGPYK010000572.1:0-2345 GCA_041493245.1 Methylomirabilia bacterium
TGCTGTGGGGGACCGACGGGCCGATCCTGCTCGACTTCGACGACTTCCTGGTGGGCCCGCCGGTGCAGGATCTCTGGCTCCTCGCGCGCGGAGGCTCGGAGGAAGCGCGGAAGGCGCGGGACCAGTTGGTGGAAGGCTACGAGCTGTTCCGCGAGTTCGACCGCTCGACGCTCGTGCTCTGCGAGCCGCTGCGGGCGATGCGCATCATCTACATGTCCGCGTGGATCGCGCGGCGCTGGGACGACCCGTCGTTCCGCACCGGCTTCCCCGCCTTCGCCACCGACGCCTACTGGAGCACGGAGTACGAGGAGCTGTTCAACATCTACGAGTCGCTCTGAATCTACGAGTCTGTGTGATCTGAGGCGGCGCCGTGGACGTCAGCCTCCGCAGACTGCCGCGCGCACCGCCGGGTCCACGGGCACCACAGACGGCTGCCACGTGGGGTCGAGGTCGTGCATCGCCGCCTGGAAATCCTTCGACGTCATGAGGAGCAAGCGCGCCACCTGGCGAAGCAGCGTGACGGTGGGTGTGGGCAAGCTGAAAGAAGTCGGCAGGTTCTCCAGGCAGAGTCGGAGCGCCTCGTCCTCGACGGCATCGAAGGAAAGCTCGACGGCGTGCAGGGCCACCTGGGACAGGTCGCCGGGCATCGTCGCCTTGGGGCAGCTCGACTGGAGCAGCCCCTTGCAGTCGGCCCAGGCCTTGGCGTCCTGGTTCTGCTGGACGAAGAAGTCGCGCACCATCTGCACGGTGTCGAACGAGTAGTTGTCCATCGGGCCCGAGGCCACGAACCCCAGCACGTCGAGCAGGCCGGGCGCGGCCTTCCGGTGGTCCCACTCCGTGCGCGGCTTCGTCTTGGCGTTGGCGGTGATCACCACCACGCGGCGCAGCTGTCCAGTGTTGATCCTCGTGAGCACGCTCCAGCCGCTGTCCTGGCTGCTCAGCGCGACGTAGGGGCCGCGCAGCCCGATGTTGTCGGCGAGGCCGCCGTCGAGCAGGTGGATGTAGGTACGCTCCTGGCGCGGGTCCTGGTACGAGGCCACGTCGCGCGCCCGCGCGTATCGCGCCATAGGATTCTTGTCCCGCACCAGGGCGTTCTCGAGCCACGGCGGGGGCCGGAAGTGACATCCCTCGGCCGCGTAGTTGCGAATGGTCAGCGGGCTCAGCAGACCGGGGAACGCCGAAGACGCGGCGACCGCATCGGCCACTTTCACCGTCGAGAGATCGGAGCAGAGCAGGTCGAACTGGTCCTGCGTGAACTCGAAACGTTGCCCCAGCGTCATGTCCGTCGCGTTCAGGATGATGTATGGCTTCTTCGGGGGGCGCAGGAGGTCGCCGAACGTCTTGTGCTCGAAGACCACGTCGTCATAGAGCTCGGCGGCCAGGTTGATGCGGTCGAAGTCCGAGGACATGAGTCGGACCCAGTTGACGGGCGAGAGCGCGCGCCTGAGCAGCGCACCCTGGATGTCGCGCTCGAGGAACGCACTCGGGAACCGGTCGAACAGCTCGTCGCGGAACAGCGCGTAGTACGCCGCGGTGAAGCTCCCGCCCGAGACCGACGAGATGACGTCCACGTCGTCGAGCAGCCGCCGGCGACCGGCCGGCGCCGTGTACGTCGTGTCACGCAACCCCTCCATGACGCCGAACGAGAAGGCCGCCGCGCGCGTCCCACCCCCGGAAAAGGCCAGGATCACGAAGAGCTCGTCGCGGTCGCCGGCGCCGGAGACATTCTGGTAGCGGTAGCCGACCGCCGGGTCATAGGCGGGGAGCTTGACGTTGACCTCGTGGCCGGCGCAGCCGGCGAGCAACGCGACGACGAAAGCGAACGGCGCGAGCCGTCGGGGAGCGCCGCCCATCTCAGACTTTCCTCGCGAACACTACGCGGAGCGGCTGGATGGGCGTGGTGTTGACAACCTCCACCGTCTGCGACGGCGGCGTGTAGTCCAGCGGCCCCCCGAGCGTGAACGTCTGCAGCCCGTCGCCCACGCGCAGGATGCGGTACTGGCCGGTGTCATCGCGGTTGTCGCCCTGGCTGACTCCGTTGACGAACACCTCACGACGCTCAGGGAACTCGACGATGGCGTACCCCATGGCGGTTTCCCCTCCCCCCGCGCGGGCGGACGACCCGCGCGCCTCTGCCCGTGACTTCGCGTACCCCGGAGTCTAGCACCTATCGGGGTCGCCTGGACAGCGGGCGATATCTTGACGGCGAGGGAAGGACGCGTCCCTAGCCCGGGCGATTCATGAACGAGCGACGCGCGCGCCGAACGGTGACACGGCGGGAGGCGGGCGGACGGCGTCCTCTGACCACAGCCGCCTGCGCTCCGATCACCGGCGAGCCATTCCCA